>VGEM01000131.1 GCA_016869315.1 Alphaproteobacteria bacterium
AGGCGCTGCATCTCTTGCTGGGCGATGGCCCGGCGTTGTCGGCACCGCTGCTTTCAGATGCTCGCCTTGCCGGTGTCGCTTTCACGGGATCGACTGCCGCAGCCCAATCGATCAATCGCGCACTCGCCGCCCGATCGGGCCCGCTTGCGACGTTGATCGCCGAGACCGGCGGCCAAAATGCGATGATCGTCGATTCCTCGGCGCTGCCCGAGCAGGTCGCGCGGGATGCGGTACGGTCTGCATTCCAAAGCGCTGGCCAGCGGTGTTCGGCACTTCGTGTCCTGTTTCTACAAGAGAGTATCGCCGATCGGGTCATTGCCCTGATCGCCGGAATGATGTCCGCACTGGTGGTCGGCGATCCGGCGCTGCTGGCGACCGATGTCGGGCCGGTGATCGATGCCAAGGCGCTGGCCCGCTTAGAGGCGCACGTGGCCCGTATGGAAACGGTCGGCCGCCGTATTGGTGCGACACCACTTGGCGCTGCGACAAAACGCGGAACATTCCTCGCGCCGCAGGCATTCGAGATCCCGTCGCTCGATGTGCTCGCCGGTGAAACGTTTGGCCCGGTGCTCCACGTCGTGCGCTACCAGGCGGAAGCGATTGATGCCGTCGTCAACGCCATCAACAGCACCGGCTTTGGCCTGACCGCCAGCCTCCACAGCCGGATCGATAGCCGCATCGCCGAAATCTCCGCGCGGCTTCGCGTCGGCAATCTCTATGTCAATCGAAACCAGATCGGCGCCGTTGTCGGTGTGCAACCTTTCGGCGGCGAGGGTCTGTCGGGAACCGGTCCCAAGGCGGGCGGTCCTCATTATCTACATCGATTCGCCGTCGAGCGGACGTTGAGTATCGACACCACGGCCAAGGGCGGCAACGCCGCGCTGTTGTCGGCGGGATTGAAGGGTATTCCCTCAGGAGGAATTCGATGACCGCGTCACTCAGTGCTGGATTACTTGGCGCAATTACAATTGGCCTGGTCGGCGCCGCTCTGGCGCAAGAGCCCGACGTCAAATCCGAAGTCGTCGTTTCCAATCACATGCCGGGGTCGATCCGGATGCGGGTCGACTACGTCTGGCGAACCTATTCATGGAACCTGGTCGATACACCGGTTTCGGAGGGGGCCGATCTCATCTATCGCATCCCAACTGCGCTGCCGGGGTGCGAATATCTCACGCAGTGGGGCATCGACCGCGCCAAGCTGACGCTGTCCAACGCCTCGGGCGAAATCTGCGCCGCCGAGTTCAGTATCTGCCAGCGCCGCTCCGAGACCGTCATTGTCAGGCCAACCGGCTGCACCTCGGATGTCAGGGGGTAAAGTGGGGCTTCCGATTGCGGTCGGAGTAATGTGTTCGAACCAGCAGTTCCAAGGGTTTCATGGCTCGATCTATTCCCGCCGGCGATCACCGGTGTTTTGCTATTTCTCTGGATGCTTCCGGTTCATATCACGAACTGGGACAAGTTTCCGGTTTGGTACCGCGTGGCGTTTCTCGGCACGCTGGTACCACTGTTTCTCGCGGGCGCAAAACTGGGCTTGCGACGGTAGGCAGGGAGGGTCAACTACTCAGGCCGGTCAGTCAGCCGAAGGACTGGCCATCGCGTCCTCTTGATTACCCGAAACTCTGCACCAGGCTCCCGGTCAGTACGTACCAGCCGTCGACCAGCACGAAGAAGATCAGCTTGAACGGCAGCGCCAGCATCATGGGCGGCAGCATCATCATGCCCATCGACATCAAGACCGACGCGATCACCATGTCGATCATGATGAACGGGATGTAGATCAGGAACCCGATCTCGAAGGCGCGGCGCAGTTCCGAGATCATGAACGCCGGCACCAAGGCCTGGAGCGGCGTGTCCTGCGGCTCGATCGCTTTTTCCGAACGCGACATGTCCATGAACAGCGTCAGGTCCTTTTCGCGCACGTGCTGCATCATGAAGTCGTGGAACGGCATGATGGTGCGATCGATCGCCACTTCCTCGGTGATGTCGCCGTTGATCAGCGGCTTCAAGCCGGTATCCCAGGCGTTTTGAAACGTCGGCGCCATGATGAAGGCGGTCATGAAGATGGCGAGCGAGGTGATGACGATGTTGGGTGGCGCGGTATTGGTGCCGAGCGCGCGCCGCAGGATCGAGAGCACGATGACGATGCGGGTGAACGACGTCACCATCATGGCGATGGCCGGGGCGAGGCTGAGCACGGTCATCAGCATCAGCATCTGAACGATGCGGCCCGTGGTGGTGCCCTCGTTCGGGTTGCCGCCGCCGAGATCGAGCGTGAAGGTCTGGGCCACAGACGGTGCCGTCATCAGCACAATCAAAGCGGCCGTGCACCAGGGCAGCCAGGCCCGAAGAGAAGTGGGAGTGCGCAGTTTCATCATGGCGGAATCTTTCGAGTTAAGCCTAAGCAGTCTGTTGCGAGATGACGGACTTGATGGCGTCGCCGAAACTGGGCGGCGCCGCGGGGTCGTCGGCGGGGGCGGGAATGCCGGTCTCGATCACTTGTGACGATGTTGGGCCAATCAACACGAGGTGCTCGACCGCATCGCGGCGCACGAGGACCACCCGATATCGCGAGTCGATCGTGGCGCTTTCGACGGTACGGAGGCGTTTCCGGGCCAGCAAGCCGGGCGCGGCGCCACCGATGCCGACGCGCTTCAAGCCCCAACCGAGCGCCATGATAAGCCCGATCACCAGGACCAGCACGAGCAGAAAGCGAAGATAGTCGGTGGCTTCCACGATGTCTGACCGGTCTTGGCTTAGGGAAAGTGCTTCGACGCCGTGCCGTAAGCGCCGGCCGCGTCCTTGGTGTTGGCGAGCTCGCCGAGCAGCGGCAGATCGCCAAAACGCTGATTGAGTACTTCGGCGAGGCCATCGAGATCGAGGGCGAGGCTTTCGAGCGCGGGCGTCAGCGCCTGGCCGATATCGCGCGGCATGGCGTCGACCGCCGTGCACAGCGCGCCGAGACGCCGGGCAATGGCGGCGAGATCGACCGGGCGGTTTTCCTCGGTCAAAGTCTTTGCGGCGGCAAGAACGGCGCGGATCTGTTCGATCTCGACGGCGGCATGATCAAGCTTTGTGACGTTCGACATGTTTGTCCTAGTTGGCGGCAGTGGTGAGTGGCGCCGGCGGCGGCTTGCCATTGGCGCGATAAACGTAGGCGAGCACTTCCGAGACGGCGGCGAATGCTTCGGTCGGGATGTCGCTCTCGACATCGACGGCACTCAAAATTTGCACGAGGTCGGCGTCTTCACGCACCTTGACGCCATTGGCAAAAGCGATCGCGAGAATCTGCTCGGCGACATAGCCGCGGCCGCTCGCCGTCACTTTGGGCGTGGCGGCATTGGCTTGCTCCTCGAGCGCCACCGCCACGGTCAACGGGGTCTGATCGGGCGCGGGCAGGGGCTTGTCGGCCATGAGGCGAGGTCCTGGGATCCGAAGTTCGGGAGTACGCGCGCGGGCGCGACTCCACATGCAGTCACCCGGCAATCTTTGCCGGGGGCGCTTAAGAAACGCTTAAATCGCGGCCGCGAAACCACGAAGAAATGACTGATTTCAGGGGGTTTCCGGAGGGCCTTCCGGATTCATCCGTTGTTAAGACTCGTAGGCCAATTTTGCCGGGTGGCGGCAGGTCAATCCCCCGGCCCGAGGGGAAGCCCGCCCGCTGAAGGATCGACAATCATGGATCTTCAATCGCTTCGGCTGTTTCAGATGGCCCAGACCAAATTGGACTGGGCGGCGCAGCGCCAAAAGGTGCTGACCCAAAACGTCGTCAACGCCGACACGCCCGATTACAAGCCGCGCGATCTCAAGAAGCTCGATTTCAAGCACGTGCTGAACGACGAAGTCGCGCCCGTCAAAGTGGCGCGCACCAATCCCAATCACATCAAGGGAACGATCCCCGAGCAGGATCCGTATCGCGCCCGAACGCTGATGAAGTCCTTCGAAGCTGCGCCCGACGGCAACGAGGTGATCCTCGAAGAGCAGATGCAGAAGGTCGGTGACACCCGATCCGAATACAACACCGCCGTCCAGTTGATGCAGTCGAACATGAAGATGTTGCGCACCGCCCTTGGCAAGGGTGGCGGCTAGGTCTCGCGCCGCGGTTTAGTGAAAGGCATTCGCCATGGATGATCTCAGCATCAGCTCGAAAATCGCCGCCAAGGGCATGAAGGCGCAGGCGACCCGGCTGCGCGTCATTTCGGAAAACCTCGCCAACGCCGAATCGACGGCGGAAACGCCGGGCGGACAACCCTATCGGCGCAAGCTGGTAACGTTCCGCAATGCGCTCGATCGCGAACTCGAGGCCGACACCGTCAAAGTGAAGAAGATCTTCCCCGACATGACCAACCTGCCGTCCAAGTACGACCCGACCCATCCCGGCGCCAACGAGGGCGGTTACGTGCTGACGCCGAACGTCAATCCGCTGATCGAGATGATGGACATGCGCGAGGCCCAGCGCGCCTACGAAGCCAATATGAACGTCATCTCGACGTCGCGGCAGATGGTCTCTAAGACATTGGAATTATTGAAATAAATGGCAATTGAGGGAGCCAGGCCATGGCCGCCATCAGCTTCAATACCGCGATCAATGCCTACCGCCAGGCGGCGGGTGCGGTCGATACCGCCGTCGCCAACAAACGGCCGGTTGCCATGCCCGGGGGCGAAGAGGAATCATTCGCCACCATGGTCACCGATTCCCTCAAAGGCGCCATCGATACGGGCCGCGCCGCCGAAGAACTGAGTCTCAAGCAGATCGCCGGCGAGGCCGACCTGAAGGACGTCGTGACCGCGGTCGCCAACGCCGAATTCACCCTCGAGACGGTAGTGGCGGTGCGCGACAAGGTCATCTCGGCCTATCAGGAAATCCTCCGCATGCCGATCTAGTCGGCGGGTGGCGGCGATGAGTGCCGGATCGCACCCCTTGCCCCACTGTCGCCCTGGCGTAAGCCAGGTGCCATTCGCGCGTCTTGGCCAAGAAAATCCCGTCATGCTCGTGCCGGACACGAGCATCCAGCGCCAAAAGTACTAACGGTCTCTTGTGCCTTGGGTCCCCGGGTCAAGCCCGAGGACGACAATTCGAGAAGGAACGATGGGGTAGGAATGTCATGAACGAAGTCGAAGTGCTCGATGTCGCGCGCGATACGATGATGACCATGCTCGTCGTCTCGGCGCCGATTCTGTTGGTCGGCTTGATCGTCGGTCTCACCATTTCCATTTTCCAGACGCTGACCCACATCCAGGAAATGACGCTGACGTTCATTCCGAAGATCGTCGCGGTGTTCGGCGCCGCGATCCTGTTCATGCCGTGGATGCTGCGTCAGCTGACCGACCTCAACAATCGCTTGATGGACAAGATCGTCGGCCTCGGCTGACCGGCCGGTTCGTCCGGCGAAGGGGACACGCGGGCGATGTTGGAACAGCTTCTCGCCATCAATATATTCCACTTTCTGCTGATCTTCGCGCGCCTGTCGGTCGTGTTCGCGATGATGCCGGGCGTATCTGCGGGTTACATGCCGACCCGGTTCCGCGTGTTGATCGCGCTGTTGGTCACCGTCATCATGTTGCCGCTGCTGAAGGACCAGCTGCCGGCGCAGCCCGAGACCTCGGCCGAGCTGGTCTGGATGATCGGCGCCGAGGTGCTGATTGGCGGGTTCCTCGGGGCCATCATCCAGATTCTGATGTCGGCACTCGAAACCGCCGGCGAAATGATCTCGAACGCGGCCGGCCTGACCAACGCCTTCGTGGACGATCTGGTTTCCGAAGAACAGACCGCCATCGTGGTCGGCCTGCTTAACATCCTGGCCGTCGTGCTGATATTCGCAACCGGCGCGCATCAACTGTTTTTCAGCGCGGTTATCGATAGCTACAGCCTGATTCGGCCCGGCGGCGAATTGATGGCGGGCGATGGGCTGAACCTGTTGTCGATGCTGCTGGTGCAGGCTTTCTACATGGGCATCAAGCTGGCCGCCCCGTTTCTGGTGTTCGAGATCATCTTTCAGGTGGCGAATGGCGTGCTGGCGCGGCTGTCGCCGCAGCTCAACGTGTTCTTCGTCGCTCTCCCCCTGCAAAATCTCATTGGCTTCGCCATCCTGTTCATCTCGTTGCCGACCTTGATGCTGATCTTCATCGGATTCTTCGAGAACCATCTCGAGAATTTGCTGGTCCCGGTGGGGGGCAATGGCTGAGGACCAAGACTCAAGGACAGAACAACCGACGGGGCGTCGCCTCTCGAAAGCTCGAGACGACGGCGACGTCCCGATCTCCCGCGAAATCGGCCATGTCCTGATGCTGCTCGGCGCCCTGATCGTGGTTGGCACGATGGCGCCGTGGATCGCCAAGAACGTGCTGGGTCTGGCGCGGGCCTTCATCGAGCGTCCCCACGTAATCGATGTCGGCCCCGACGGAATTCGGATCGTGTCCGTCCAGATGATGTGGCGCGTCGGCCTGTTGCTGGGTCTGCCCGTCCTGTTGCTGACCATCCTAGCCATCACCTCGACCATCGGCCAGGTGGGCGCGCTGTACACGCCGAAAAAGATCATGCCCAAGCTGTCGAACCTGAGCGTCATCTCGGGGTTCAAGCGGCTGTTCTCGTTCCAGTCGGTGTTCGAGGCGCTCAAGGGCATCATCAAGATCGTCGTCATCGGCGTGGTGCTGGGTGCGATGGTGTGGCCGTCGATGCGTCATCCCGAACAGATCATGGGCCAGGACCTGATGACCACGATCTCGAACCTGCACATGCTGATCGTGATGGTGCTGATGTTCACCGTCCTCACCATGGCGGTGCTGTCGGCGGTCGATTTCGCCTACACCCGTTACGCGCACACCGAAAAGCTCAAGATGACCAAGCAGGAGGTCAAGGACGAGCACAAGGAGACCGAGGGCGACCCCAAGGTCAAAGGCCGCATCCGCGCGCTGCGCATGGAGCGTCATCGCAAACGCATGATGGCGGCGGTGCCCAAGGCGACGGTGGTCATCACCAACCCGACGCACTTTGCCGTGGCGCTCAAGTACGACATCGATTCGATGGCGGCGCCGATGCTGGTCGCCAAGGGCGCCGACTACATCGCCAAGCGCATCCGCCAAATCGCCGATACGCACGAGGTGCCGATTGTCGAAAACCCGCCCTTGGCGCGCGCGCTGTATGCCGCGGTCGAGGTTGATCAGGAAATCCCGCAAGAGCACTATAAGGCGGTGGCCGAAATCATCGGCTACGTCATGCGGTTGAAGGGCAAGCTGCTTGCCAAGCATTGAGGCGGCGAATTCGCGGATCGAGACGGCGGCCCTGGCCGGCGCCTGCAGCGCCGCCGTGCTGGCCGGATCGGCGCTGGTCGCGCCCACCACCCAGGGGCCGCTTTTGACCGCGCTGGGCGCGGCGATCGCGGCCGGTTCCTTCGGCCTCAGTTTCTATGGCGCGCGACGCAAGCGCGATCCGGCCTGGCTTGGTGCCGTCGCCAAACTATTCGACCCCGCCGATCAGCCGCGCATCGTCAGCGATGCGACGGGCCGCGTGCTCTATGCCAATCCCGCGGCGCGCTATTGGTTCAAGGGCGAGGATCCGTTTGCCGTGCTCGAACGCACGGCGGCCCGCGACTTCGAGGGTCGCGATGGCGTTGCCCGCCTGCGCCAGGCGGTCGCGGCCGGAGTGGCGCTGTATGTCGATGTCGCGGTGCAGAAGTCGGCCGAGGCCGACATCGAGCCGGAATGGTTCAGGATCGTGGTCAGCCCGCTTGGGGCCGACGCCGCGGCATCTCGGGCCGAGCAGGTCGCGGGGCTCTCGTTATGGCGCTTCGAAGACATCACCGCCGAACGGGTGATCAACGATACGCTGAGCCAGGAACGGCAGGATTTGGCCGATTTTCTCTATCTGCTGCCGGCCGGGCTCTATTCCGCCGATATCGACGGCACGCTCCGACTGGTCAATCATCGTCTGGCCGAATGGCTGGGCGCCGACACCGACGATCTCATCGGCCGGCCGCTGGACGACATTCTGCACGGCCCGGCGCGCCCGCAGGCCGATGGCGAATGGCAGGGCGAGGTGCGGCTCAAGACCAGGGGCGGCGAGGTATTCCCGGCGCTCTTGTTCCAAAGCATGTGGGACGATGCCGGCGTCACGCGCACGCGCACCGTCGTGGTGCGCGACGCCGCGCGCCGGGGCGACGGCCAGCCGGCCGGCCGTGCCGCCTACGAACGGTTTCGCGCGCTGTTCAACGCGGCGCCGGTCGCCATCGCCATCACCGACGCAGACGGCGTCATCGCCGACTGTAACGAGGCGTTCGAGCGTCTGGTCGGCCAGGCCCGCGCGGCGTTGATCGGCGGCGCGCTGGCGGAACGGATTGGTGCCGACGACCGCCGGGCTTTTACCTCGGACTTGATGCGGGTCATCAACGGCGAGGCGCCCTCGGCCCAGCTCGACGCCAAGCTGGTGGTGGACGCTGCCGGCAAACAGTCGCAGGCCTCCGTGTTCCTCGGACCGTCATCGGCGCTGCTCGATTTTAAAGCGGGCGGCGGCATCGAGATCGAGGGCGCGGTGGCGCACTTCATCGACACGACCGAACAGAAGAGCCTCGAAGCCCAGTTCGCCCAGGCACAGAAGATGCAGGCCATGGGCCAATTGGCCGGCGGCGTCGCGCACGATTTCAACAATCTGCTGACGGCCATGATCGGCTTCTGCGATCTGCTGCTCCAGCGGCATAAGGCGGGCGACCCGTCATTCGCCGATATCATGCAGATCAAGCAGAACTCCAACCGCGCCGCCAATCTCGTGCGTCAGTTGCTGGCGTTCTCGCGCAAGCAGCCCTTGCAGCCAAAGAACCTCGACGTCACCGACGCGTTGACCGAGCTGTCGCACCTGCTGACGCGGTTGATCGGCGAGTCGATCGATTTCAAGCTGGTCCACGGTCGCGACATCGGCCAGGTCCGGGTCGATCCCGGGCAGTTCGACCAGATGATCATCAATCTCGCAGTCAACGCCCGCGACGCCATGATGGGCGGCGGCAGCCTGGCCATCGCCACCGACGTCGAAACCTTCACCGCGCCGACGCGGATCGGCGCCGAGTCCGTTCCGGCTGGACGCTACGTGCGCGTCACCGTGACCGATTCCGGCAAGGGCATCGCGTCCGAAAACCTCGCGCGCATCTTCGAGCCGTTCTTCTCGACCAAGAAGGAAGTCCCCGGTGCCGGTACCGGTTTGGGTCTCTCCACCGTCTACGGCATCGTCCGCCAAACCGGCGGTTTCATCCTGGTCGAGTCCGCGCCGGGTGCGGGCGCGACCTTCACGATCTATCTGCCACGCGTCGCCCCCGAGACCGACGAGGCCGAAGCCAGGCCGGCGGCGC
>VGEM01000132.1 GCA_016869315.1 Alphaproteobacteria bacterium
CAAGTCCCCGACATACTCCCATGCGTGGCATCCATGACCATCAGGCACTGGTCGGTGCGAAACCAAGGGCGTCGTAACGCGAAATCGGCGCCGCCAACGCGAGTCCAGAGCCCGCGTTCATTGATGCCCGACAATTGGCGTTCGAATACGAGAACCGGGGCCTCCGCATAGCATGCGATCGTCCCTGGGCCTGGACCCGTACATACGTTCATCCGCGCCCTCTGGTAAAGCGCCAATCGCATCCTCAAATCAATTGAAGAGGGAAGATGCACACGCCAACCATAGGATGGGAAATTCTGCGGTCCAAGGACGTCGCTAGGATCGGGAATTACGACAACGTTCATGCCCGACTTGACTAAGGTCATCATGAAACTGCGACCAATCCGCAATCTGCTCAGGCGCGCTTTCGGTAATGCGTGGCGGTGGCAGACTGAGCGTGACAAAGGGTCGCGGGAGATGCTGCGTGAGCTCCGAAGCAAAATGCGGCGCACGTAGCACGCGCGCATTTGCTCCCTTTTGAACTTGATTCGCGATCTGCGAAGTCAAATCGGATGAGTGGACCAGCAGCTCCGACGCGGCTAACGGCGACCCTGCGTCTTTGACAACGACCAACGATTGAATCGTCGGCAGCAACTCGCAACAGTCCACCAGGATCGTCGAGGCACGCTCTTGCCGATCATCCGCATCTGTCACAAGCGGATCGGCCGCTTCGAGTTCAGCGTCGTCAATTTTGAGCGTAAGATTGAGCGCTGAAAAATTGCCGAGCTGCCGAACACAATCCGCAAGAGCGAGAAATGCAACGAAATCATAGTTCAACGAACAGCAGTGGCGATCCCATACAACGTTGTACGGCCGCGATTCTTGATCCATCACCACGCCGCTGTCGACGCTCGATGGTCATGTAGCAGGTCAACGACCGTTATAGAGGGCTTGTAAACCCAACCAATCTCGCAAAAAAGACTTAATTTTACAAATCCAAGACTTTCCACTCCGCCACAAGATTGTCAAATGTTGAGTCGGACCAAGGCATTTTTTGGTTCGACTTGCTCCACGGAAACTGACCGCCGACATCGAAGCCATTGAGGTTCCGCCACAGCTTCGGTTTGATTTGATCAGCACGCATCTGATCGAACTGCGTGACCGGAGAATTCGAATAAAACAGCATCCCCGGAGGACCGTTCGCGCTGCAAAAATTTGCCAACGCCCCTTCATAGAGCGCGAACCTGTATCCCAGGTTAGTCGCCGCCGGAACATGAGTCAGCCAATCAAAATCGGCGTACTGGCAGATATCCGTAGCATCTTCGTGGTCGGGGACAACGATTACGTTGTACTTGGCATCGCGCAGATAGCGATAGAATTTGTAGCATTCCGCCATGTCAACGTTCCTCTTCAAAGAGAACCGGCTCGTTCTCAACGTAAATGTGACGTAGGGTTTTGGGACGTTGATCTGGCGAAGCGCGTATTGCGGCGCGCGGAAGAGTTTTGGATCCGCGCCCAAAGCAAGATATTTGCTAACATGTGCAGCCGCATATGGGAATTTGCGCTTTATTCGCTACGATTCTGGAAAGTCGAAAGTTTCGCAGAATTCTGGGGCCACATTGATTCTACCAATCGTCGGGACGAGTTCGCAGAGGTCAAGCTGAATGCTTTTCAGACGCCACCTTTTTTCGTCGGGGCCCATCATCAAATCTCGCTCAGTGAAAGCCCTGAAAACTTCTGTCTTGATCGTCAGGTCAATTGATGGAGCTTTTCTCAATTGCCGAACACACTCAACAACTGCGATATAGATCCCGAAATCAAAGGTGATCGGGGCAATTGCAAGATCCCAGATCGCGCGCAACGGCCGCCCCGTCACGACTGTGCCGTCGGTCTCAAATGAATCGTCAGCCATGTTTGAGGTTCGCGGCCTGCTTCCCCGTGTCAGAACTCGTAAGGTGGTATTTCAGCAACAACGATTTCACTTCCCCTCAAACTTGAACGACACTTTCACTTTGGCGCGATAGGTCGCGACCTTGCCGTTCTCGATCGTCATGTCGAGCGCCGAGACCTCGGCGATGCGAAGATCGCGTAGAGACTTTCCGGCACGATTGATGGCGGCAGCGGCCGCCTTCTCCCACGATTCGGTGCTGGTGCCGATCAGTTCGATCACTTTGTAGACGCTGGTGGCCATGGATATATCCCCCCGGGGTTGCGTTGTGCCGCGACGAGTTTACACCCGGGCGGGCGAACCGCTTAGTTCGATTTATCCAGATATTCCCGCATCTTGGCACTGAGGAATTCGTGACCGACGTCGAAGATGGCGTTGGTGAGCTCGGGCACGTCGACGTAGGTCACGTGTCTGATCAACTCCGCCGTCGCCTTGGTTTCAGGGTGAAGATCGCCGTGGGTGTTGAGGACCAAGACCGGCTGGGTGATGCTTTTGAGCGCTTTGGGCGCATCGAAGTTGACATCGGCCGCATAGGCCCACCACGTCACAACGCCGCCGCGCAATCGCTCGACGAACAGGTCGTTCGATCGTTCGAGCGGCATGTACTTGTTTCGGTTGACCACGGTCGACGTCCAATTCGCGTCGACGTGGCGGCCATCCTCCGACACGCCTTCCTCGGCGGGGCGCTCGTCCACCAGCCGCTTGCGCATGCGGTCGAGCCTCTCACCCTGCCAGAACGGCACGCCCAACAGGACGCCGCGGCCAAACAAGTCGGGACGAGAGGCGAGAAGTTGGATCGCGACATAAGCGCCGGTGTGATAGCCCGTGATATCAACCTTGCCTTTGCCGCGCTCGCCGTACCCCAGGCGCTCCAATCCGGTGGCGATGGCCGCGGCGTATTCCTCCATGGACGGCGGCGCCTTCGGTTTGTCGGAGGCACCATAACCCGGCAAATCAAATGCGATTGCATCACGATCCGTGCCCAGGTCTTCCATCATGTAGACGAAGTAGAGGCTGGTCGAAGGATTGGGCGGAAGAAACGCGATTGATGTCCGCGTCGCCTTGGCCGGCGTGACCGTCCGATAATGCAACTGCCCCATGGTCGAAT
Source organism: Alphaproteobacteria bacterium (assembly GCA_016869315.1). GTDB lineage: Bacteria > Pseudomonadota > Alphaproteobacteria > Rhodospirillales > Rhodospirillaceae > VGEM01. The sequence continues at coordinate 3,036 of VGEM01000132.1, forward strand.
CGACATAACCTTTACGCACAAGGCCCTTGAGTTCTCCCGGCGGTTTGGCGGCCGATCCTGGATCGCGCTCTTGGGCCAGTGCTGCAACGGTCAAGAGGAGCAAAGTACAAAGTGATCGTGCGATAGAGATCATGGATTCATCTCCAGAGAGCGCCGAATAGTCTCCTCACCCGGCCCCTCTCCCCTTATGGTGAGTAGGAGGGGCCCGCCGGAGCATCGCGAAGGGAGGAGGATGAGGGTGCCGGCCTTCATCGATGCCCTCTCGCCTCCCAAGCTTTGAACAGAGCCAAGGGATCTTCGGGCTGAGCCTCGAACGTCAGCATGTCGACAGGGATCGCCACCCAGGGCTGGCGCCGTTTCGTCCAAACGTGCGCAACCGGTTTCACCCACGAGGCATCGTCGAGCGCGCCGGCTTTGAGGTTGATGGACTCGGGCCGACTGTCCTTGCCGTGGAACAGCCGCGAGCCGCACCCCTCGCAAAATTCGCAGAAGACTTCGGCGCCGCTGTCGGCCGGGCGGCACCAGCGTTTCATTTTGCCTTTCGTGATTTTCACCGATGCCGTCGGAAACGTGACGCTCATGCCGAAGGCGCTGGCGCTCTGCTTCTGGCAGTCACGACAATGGCAGACGTACGCGGTCGCCGGTTCGGCCGCGATTTCGAACCTGACGGCGCCGCATTGGCAGCCGCCGACGTAAGGCGCCGGCATCGTCTCAGGCGAAATCCCGCATCGCCCGCTCATAAACGGGCAGCACCAGCGCGGTGGGAATTTCAATTGGCCGGCGCGTCGCGCGCAGATCGGCTATGGGCAACGTCGCCGTTACCGCCTGTTCCCACTTCGAACCGGCCTCGGCCAAAATCTCGCCGCGCGGACCAACGATCGTCGTACCGCCGCGGCCCGGCACCGCCGCCTCGACATCGCATGCCGTCGTTGTCATGACGGTGAAGGCCTGATTGTAAGCCGCCGTTGCCTGAAGATCCCAGTCGGGCGCACCCTGTGGTGCGGTGCGGAGAAACACCTCGGCACCCTTGAGCGCGTAGGCGCGGTACACTTCGGGACCTGCGACCAGCGGAGACAACGCGATTCGACCAATTGACGTGGCGTGAACCGGCAACACGGCATTACGTCCGTACAATTCGACAAAGCGGTCAAGCTCAGCATCGATGGTCGTGGCGAACTGGCCTGCGCCCACCATCGCCGATGCATCCTGGAGTGGCTTCCAGTCTTTAGCGATCAGGCCGCCGTCGGGGCCAATCAGGATCGACATGGCGATGACCCGGCCCGGCCAATCGGCATCGCGCACCCAGGCGCCAAACGCGATGTGGGCCTGGACCGCGCGCGCCTTCTCGGCGACGGCCGAAAGTTCGCGCCCATCCACATCGATCGCTACGGCGGCAAGGTCGGCCGCATCGCCGGGCACCAATCCCTGCAGCGCCTGAGCCGAGAAAGTGATCAGGTGCTTCGGACCGACGCCGTCATGAACACGATCGATGGCGGCCAGCATTCCGGCCAAATTCTCGCTAACCGCCCCCGGCGCCGCGCGGCTCTGGATCGCGGCGACCGACAACCGCTCGGCCACAAGGCGGGGCTCCGGTTGCACGGCCTTGGCCTGGGGCATCGCCAAAGGCGCCGTGGCGCCAGTGGCTGTCAGCGCCAAGAGGCGGCGGCGATTGATCTCAAGGCTTTTGATGTCGGACAGCGGCATAGCGAACCTCCCCGGTGTTCGTCGCATTATGCCGTGCGTCCGCGGTGCGGGGAACCTCCGATCAAGCGGTCGCGGAATAGGGCCAAAGGGATTACAAACGAACACCGGTCTTCGTTGAAAAACCCCCCTCAAGGCGCCGCCTTCGGCGACGCACCCTGTTCCCCGGCTCGGGGGAGAGGGCTGGGATGGGGGCCGCTTCAACGAATTCCAACGCTTTTGAATGGAGCCCCAGCATGTCTCTTACGCGCCGCACCCTCCTCACCGGCACAGCCGCGTTGCTGCCCCTGCAGGCGCACGCCGCGAACAAGGACATTGTGGTCATTGGCGCCACTGCCCAATGCGCACCGGCGATCATCGATCTTGGCCTCAAACAGGGTCGCAAGGTCACGGCGCTGGCCCGCCGGCCCGATGCGGTCACGGCGTCGCATCCCAACCTCAAGATCGTCAAAGGCGACGTGCGGGAGCCGGCGTCGTTGGAAGCCGCCATGACCGGCAGCGAAGTGGTCGTGTCTCTTGTCGGGCCTCGGGTCGACCCCCGGGTCGAGATTCAATCGATCGATCTCTACTCTCTCGGCACCACCAACATCATCAACGCCATGCGCAAGAAGGGGAATAAGCGCCTGATCGCCTGCAGTTCCATCGGCGTGCGCAACGAGATCAAGGAAAAGCCGAAGAGCGACAGCATCAATCTCATGTGGATGTGGAACAGTCGCAAACTCTACGCCGACATGCGCGAGATGGAAAAGATCGTGCGAGAATCCAAGCTGGAGCACGTCATCTTACGGCCCGGCTTCATGATCGAAGCGCCGTCCCAGCCGGAGCGCATCAAGATTTCGATCGAGGAGCTGGCGATCCCCGGAACGGGCCCGATTGTCTCTTTCGCCGATTTCGCACTTCTGACGATGAACGCCGTCGACGGCGACAAATACCTCAGCAAGGCGGTTGCCATCTTCTCGGATCAATCGACCAACTGGGGCGTCAATCTCGATTTCGAGGCGATGTGGAAGATGCGCCAGGAGCAAGGGCCGATCGACGTGTACTGACCAGCCGCCGGCAGGGTGGCGGGCGTCACAACTTGCTCCTGAGGAAGCCGAAAATCACTTCCTCTCAACCCCCGCATACCCGAGCCGCGTGCCCGCCGCTGCCGCGGCGTAGTAGATGACGGTATAGGCGACCATCGAGACGATCAGGCCCCACAGCGCCGGAACCCAGGTGGCGCCGGGCAGAAGTTGCGTCGGCACGCCGAAATCGGCGAGCTGGTTGAAGGTCAACGCCGCGCCGAGCAGGTAGGCGATGATCGCGGCCGGATTGACGACGTGGAGCCTGCCCAAATCCTCGGTGCGGTATTGCGCCCGATGCACCAGGTAGTAATCGACGATCAGCGGGCCGACCAGCGGCGGCACGATATTGGCGAGGATGCCGATCCAACTGAGGAAGTAGTTGTAGATGCCGAGCCCCAGGATGGTGCCGAGCGTGCCCCACACCAGCACCATGGCCTTCTGCGGCATGCGAAACGTGGAGGCTGTTTGCACCGACGGCAAATAGAGATTGGCGTCGCCGGTCGTCCACAGCGCGAGGCTCATGCCGATCAACGCCAGACCGCCCAGGATGAACCCTTGGTTCGCGATGCTCATGTACTTGGTGAAATCCGCCTCACCCGACGCCGTCGCGCCCATCGCGCCAATCGTTTGCAGGAAATACTGCGAGATGATCAATACGATGAAAGGTATTGCGAGCGCGACCCAGGCTTTCTTGGCGAAGCGCGTGTATTCGGGCATCACCACCGCGCCGACAATCCAAGATCCGATCACGAGGTTGACGCCCTCGACAAAGTTGATCGGCTTCTTGGCCGCGTTGTCGCGCGAGGCCTGAAGGAAGGCATCGAGGCCGCCCAATTTATCAACCGACAAATACGCGGCGGCGACACCGACAATCACCAGGATGACCACCGAAGGCGTGCTGACTCTTTGAATGCCTTTGACGCCATAGAACGTTGTCGCCGTGTAGAGAATGCCAGCAAACAGAGCGACCGCGTAATACGCCGCGCTCGACGAATCGGCCACCCAGGCCGAACCGAAGGCGCCGACGACGATTCCCTGCCAGCCGGTGGTCAGCAGCGCGAGAAAGATCACGGGAAGAAAGACGCCCTTGGCGCCGTAAGTGAAGCGATACAATAGACCGCTGTTGCACGCGGTCTTGTAACCCATGTAGCCGATGGCGGCGCCGACCGAAAAGTTGACCAGGTTGCCGACAAAGGCGGCTTCGATCATGTCGGGCCAGAACGGCATGCCGGCCGCCATGCCGCCGCCGGTGAGAAGTCCGGTGATCAGAAAGCCCCAACCGAACGCCAAGGCCAGCATCGGCCCGGTGTCCTGGCGGTGTTCCGGCTTGGTCGGCGCCAGCGGATTGTCTTCCGATTGCGCTTCGGCCTTTTCGTCGAGCGTGAAAATCTTCTTGAGCGCGTCGATCATGGGCCCCTCCCCGAAATCATCCCCGTGAAACCCTACGCGCCCCGACCGACTTTCTCAATGCGTGTAATGCGTGTCACGGGTATGGACCCCGGCTTGCGCCAGGGTGACAATCGTTACTCTGTTGTCGTCCTGGCGAAAGCAGGGACCCCTTTCGACGAGGGCCAGCCCATGGCACGGCGGCATATCGAATTCATTCATGCCCAGGATCTGCCCTGGCAAACCGAGGCGCTGCCCGGCCCCTTGGCCGCGCTCGATTGCAAGACCCTGAGCCACGACAGCGAGTCTGGCGCTTGCTCGGTGATCCTGCGCTTTCCGCCCGGCTGGTCGCGGCCAACGCCCGAACATCTGACCGCGGCGCAGGAGTTCTTGGTCCTCGACGGTGAATTCGAGATCGGAAATCAAACCTACGGCCTCGATGCGTACGGTTATTTGCCGGCAGGACACCCGCGATCACGGCAAGCGTCCAAGCCGGGCGCGGTCATCTTGTCGTTCTTCGATCGCCGGCCCGACTGGATGCCGGGCACAGCGACAACGGGCGGCACCGGCGCTGTGCCCTATCTGAACCTCCACGAGATGCCGTGGACCAGCGAGGGCGTCGACCCTGAACTATTGAAAGGCAGGGTCCTGGTGCACAAGGTGCTTCGTCACGACAAAGTCGTGGGCAGCAAGACCCTGATGTTGAATGCCTCGGCCCACGCCCACCCGCCCAATTGGAAACAGCGCGCACTGCATCATCCGTGCGTCGAGGAATTCTTCGTGATCTCCGGCGACATCACCGGCCCCCAGGGCATCATGACGGCGGGCGCTTACTTCTGGCGGCCGGCCGGCATTGCCCATGGCCCATTCGGCTCGCGCACCGGCTATCTCGCGGTTTGTCGCTTTGTCGAAGGGCATCACGTCAATATCTGGCATGACGACGATTTGCCTTATTCCTACACCCGGCCCTATGCGCCAGCCCTGCCCGAGGACTTGCGTCCCCTCGCCCGTGGTCGGACAATCGCCCCTTATTGACCGGAGATCAGACGATGGGCCGCCCGCATACGGAGTTCATTCACGCTCAGGACCTGCCTTGGCGGCTTGGTGAATTGCCAGGCGCGCTCGGCGAACTGGAAGCCCGCATGCTCAGCATCGACGCCGAGCGCGGCGATTGCTCGGTCATGATCCAGTATCCCGCCGGCTGGCGCCGCACCGGGCCCGAGCATCTGACGGCGGCACACGAGTTCTTCGTCCTCGACGGCGCGCTTGAGATTTCCGGTAGCTCCTACGGCATTGACAATTACGCCTATCTTCCGGCCGGCACGACGCATCGGAATTGGGGCAGCGAAAAGGGCGCGGTGGTGCTGACGTTCTTCGACGCTAGGCCCGTGATCGTCGACGGCGTAGGCGCACCAAAGGCCGACCCCGACGCACCGGCAGTGCCGAAGCTCAATCTGCACGACATGCAATGGTCAACCGCGGGCATCGACCCTGACGTCATGTTCCTGCGTCTTGCCAAGAAAGTGCTGCGCCATAACGCCAAGACCGGTGACGCCACCTTCGTGCTCGAATGCGGCGGCCACACTCACCCGAAGGATTGGCGCGAGCGGCAGCTGGCACACCCCTGCGTCGAGGAAATGTTCCTGCTGTCGGGCGACATTGTCGGTGAGCGCGGCGTCATGGTGGGTGGCGCCTATTTCTGGCGGCCCCCAGAGCTGTGGCACGGTCCATTCGGATCGCGCGGCGGCAATCACTGCCTGATCCGGTTCCTGGGCGGACATCACGTGAACAGGTGGAGCAAGGATGCGCTTCAGTTCACGTTCGACCCGCCGCACAATCCGGTCTTGCCGGCGCACATGAAACGATATGACCGGCCGCATCCGCTGCCACGGGCATTCTGAGGGCCGATCCATGCGAGGCGTCTTTCAACACGATGTGATGCCGCACGCGAGCCAGGACGACGAAGCTCGCGAGAATTTCTGCCGCAACCTCTCGGTCCACCTCGAAACCGTGGTCCGGCCGAAACTGCGCGGCGTGTACGAGCGCGAGGTCGGCCCCGCGCTCGCCGAGACCCTCGGGCGCGCGCCGAATT
>VGEM01000133.1 GCA_016869315.1 Alphaproteobacteria bacterium
CCCTCGGGGAGGTACGTGCCGAGCTGGCCGGTGGCGTTGCACGACACCAGATACATCATGTTTTCTGCGGCGCGGACCTTCTTGGCCGATTCCCACGCCCATTTGTCGCCAAGGCCCGAGTCCGACGTCGGGTGCAGCAGCACCTCGGCGCCGCGGAACATGAACATGCGCGCCGCCTCCGGGTACATGATCTCGCCGCACGGCATGATGGCGAGATTGCCGATCTCGGTCTTGGCGACCGGGAAGGTGCCCTCGATGCCGTGCTTGGCGAGGTACTTGTCCATAAAGTCGTGCGGGCTGCCGGTGTGCACGGTGTTGATGCGCCGGTACTTGATCAGGATGTCGCCGTTGGGTCCGATGATGAAGCTGCAATTGAAGTAGCGGCCCGGCCATTCCGGCGTACGCTCGTACGCATTCATGCCGATGTAGCACTTCATCTCCTGGGCGGCTTTTTGGAACCGCTCGGTGATCGGCCCCGGCACCTCGATGCAGGCCTTTTCGATCCATTCGGCCGCGGTTTCGTGCAGCGGAAATCCGGTTAGTGCGAATTCAGGATAGAGCAGGAGTTGCTTGCCACCGCCGCCGCCCGCGCCGCCGCCACCGCCGCGCGCCGCCGCTTTCGCCAGTTGCAGCCAGCGATCGACGCTGAGATTGACGCGCTTCATCGCGTCTTCGCGCGTGTTGTAGCTGTTGACGCAGTGCGTATAGACCTGCACGCAGGTCGCGGTCCAAGGTTGGATCATGGTGGCCTCTGATTATGCGTTGTCAGGCGATCCTTTCATTCCGCATGTATGGCGGCAAGGGGCGGGCGCGCTTCGTTCATGGCGAGACCACGCCGATTTTCCGGGGCATAATCGCGGCCACTGGTAAAGGGGGAATTCATGATCGTTGTCACGCAGCAACTCTGGATCGCGGGCGCGGCCGCCGAAGCGGTCGATCCATTGATCGACGCCATCGCCAGCGACCGAACCAAGCCGGGCGATCCGGTGCTGATCCTGCTGCCGGTGGGCGAGGGGCTGCCGAAGCCGCAGGCCGAGAAAACAGTCGTGGCCGAACTCGCGGCCGTCGCCAGGCGACACAAAATTTATCTGTGTGGCGCGTCGCCGGTCGTTCCGGGCAAAGGCAAGCCGGCGCAAACCATCGGCTTTCTGATCGGGCCCGACGGCAGGGCATTGCTGCGTGTGCCTAAGATCATGCCCGACTATCTCACCGGGTTCTCCGACACCACCAGCGCGCTTGGTTCGCGCGCCGCGTTTCCCGTCGCCGACACGCCGCTGGGGCGGCTCGGCATCTTAGTGGGAGAAGATGTGTTCTTCACCCAGCACGGCCGCGTGCTGACCTGGAACGGTGCCGAGATCATTCTCAATCCCGCCGTCGAACGCCGCGACTACAGCTTCGAGCCGCGCCAGAACGCGCGCCTGGTACGTGCGTACGAGAACCTGAGCTACGTCGCGGTGGCGACGCCAAGTCACGTCACCCGCGGCGATGCGACCGTGTCGCTGCCGCCGGCCAGCGGATTCTACTCCTGGACGTATCGCGCGCTTCGTATTGGCAAGGACGAAACTTACCTGGCGATTGATGCCGATATCGAGGCGCTGCGCGTGCGTCGTCAGAATCCCTATTATAATCCACCGGTGCACGTGCGGGCCAACTTGTATGTGCCGGCGTTCGAGCAACTCAAGAAGCACGCGCCCAAGCGCCCGGTGCCCAAGACCCGCGTGCAGTGGTTGAAGGAGGTTGATCAGCGCATGGCCGAGCAGGCGTCGGCCAACGCATCGAAATATGAGAAGCGCGAAGACCGCTGGGATGCGCTGATCGTGCAGCCCGAGCCGCGCTTTATTCAGAAGCGCACCGCCAGTCCGCGTGATGTCATTCAGCGCAATCTTGAAGATGCGCTTTCGATCACCGAGCGCGCGGCGGCCGGGCCGTCGACGCGGCTTCTGTGCTTCCCGGAATTTTTTCTGCACGGCCAGGGTGGCTACGGCTATCGCACGCCCAAGACGTTCGAGCGGATCGCAATTTCGCTGCCGGGGCACGAAGCCGATCAGCTGGGCGAGTTCTGCCAGAAGAACAGGGTCTACATCGCGGGCTCGGCGCTGGAGAGCGATCCCAAGTTTCCGGGCCGCGTCTTCAATTGCGCGTTCATCATCAACGATTCCGGCGACATCATTCACCGCTATCGAAAAATTCACTGCGCCGATGTGTGGGGCTTCTTCCCCGATTGCACACCGGGCAGCATTTTTACCAAGTATGTTGATACCTATGGGTATGACTATCTGTTTCCGGTCGCCGATACGCCCTTGGGCAAGATCGCGACCATGGTCTGCTTCGACCACACAGTTGGTGAGACGCCGCGACTGCTGGCGCGGATGGGCGCCGAGGTGATCGTTCACTGCACGTCGGACCCTCACGGCGCCGACCGTACGCCCTGGGAACTGACGCGCCAGACGAGGGCGTTTGAGAATACCTGCTACATCCTGGCGCCGCGCAACGGTGGCGAGTACCTCGACCCCGAGGGCGTGCATCCGTCGGTGCTGGAGCGCGGCTACTCGCGCATGATTCACTTCGACGGTACGGTGATGGGCGAGATCGACACGGCGGGGCGGGCGTTCATGTCGGGCAACGTCGATCTGGTCGAGCTGCGCAAAGCGCGTCGTTCTCAGACGTGGATGAACGCGCTGATCTGGGACGATCCGGTTGTCTACATGAGCAAGTATGCGGAAGAGATCGGCATGCCCTTGGATGTCTGGTCGGGCGACCCCTACGTGAATCCGTACCGCGGTTACAAACAGCTTCGCCAGGTGCTCGATCGCTATAACAAGAGCGGCGTCTACGTGCCGCCCAAGGAGAAGATCGACTTCGGCGTGCGCATCGGGATCTGATGCCGATGCTGCGGCTCATCTTCGCGATTCTGGTGATGGCGAGCGCGGCGCGGGCCGATCTCACGATCACCAATGTCAGCCTGCTCGACGGCACCGGCGGACTCGCGATACCGGGCATGACGATCGTGGTGAAGGGTGATCGCATTACAGCAGTGGGTCCGGCGGCCGAGGTCAGGGTGCCGCGCGGCGCCAAGCGCATCGACGGCGCCGGCAAATATCTCATGCCCGGGCTGATGGACATGCATATCCATCTGATCGGCGCGGGACAGTGGCGCGGTCTCGAGAATCCGCCGGGCGTCGCCATCGATCGCGAGGCGGCGATCTCGTATCTGCACTCGTTTCTCTACAGCGGCGTGACCTCGGTCTACGATGCCGGAAATGTCCCTGAACTGATCCTCGATCTCCGCGCCAAGGAGCGCGCCGGCTCGATCGTCAGTCCGCGCATCTTCGCGACCGGCCACGCGCTTAGTTATCCCGGCAGTTGGATGTCGAGCACGTTCCATGGTGTCGGCGTGCCCGATTGGCCCGAGACGACCAAACTGCTCGACGAGCAGATCGCCATTGAGCCCGATCTCCAGAAACTGGTGATGGAGCGTTTCGGCCTTGGGCCCAATCCGCTGGGGCCGTCGTTGCCGGAAGACTTGATGGCGCAAATCGTGGCCTACCTCAAAGAGCGCAGTGTGCGGACCACCATCCACGTCGCGACAGAGTCGCTGGCGCGAAGCGCATTTGCCGCCGGCATCGACACGTATGCGCACCCCATTTCCACCGCTCGGATGAGCGAGGCCTACCTCAAGATGCTGGTAGACAAGAAATTGCCGGTCGCGACCACGCTGTCGGTGTTCGACGAGATCATCCGGTTGAGCGACTCGCCTGACTATCTCGACGACCCGTTGTTCAGCGACGTGCTGTCGAAAGAAGAAATCGCCGCACGCAAGGCACAAGGCGCCGCGCGCTACGTTTCGATGGGCTGGATGTCATGGTTCAAGGCGTTGTCGCCTTATCTCAAAGAAAACGTCAAACGTCTGCACGTTGCCGGTGGCGTCCTGGTGCTGGCGACCGACCGCAGCGAGGGGCCGATGATCCACCGCGAGTTGGAACTTCTGGTGGAGATCGGCATTCCGCCGGCCGACATCATTCGCATCGGGACCCTGAATGGGGCGATCTACCTCGGGCGCGAAGCCGACATGGGCACCGTGGCGCCTGGCAAGATGGCCGACTTACTGCTGCTCAATGCCGATCCGTCAGTGGACGTCCGAAATGCGCGTAATATCTATACGGTGATCAAGGGCGGCAGGGTGATTGATCGGCACCGGCTTGATGTTGCGGTCAATCGCTGAACATCCGCTCTGCGGCGGGACGCTGCATGGTGCGTTTTGTGCCATCATGGCCTGGCCTATGCTTGCCACCGGGAGGGCCACCTCATGATCGTCAACACGTGGTACATCGCGGGATTTGCCGACGAACTGGTCGCTGGCACGCCAAAAGCCGTGCGCATGCTGGGCCACGACTTCGTCCTGTTTCGTGATTCAGCGGGCAAGGTGCATTGCCTGTCCGACGTCTGCATTCATCGTGGCGGATCGTTGTGCCGCGGGAAGCAGGTCGACAATTCGGTGATGTGTCCTTATCACGGCTGGCGTTTCGACGGCGCGGGCGCATGTGTCGATATTCCGTCCATCGGAAAAGATATTCCTATCCCGAAGCGTGCGCGGATCGACAGTTACCCCGTCGCCGAACAGTGGGGCTGGATCTGGGTATTTCTCGGCGACCTGCCCGAGGCTGAACGGCCGGCGCTGCCGGGCATGGACTTCATGCCCGAGTGGGATGCCAATGGCGCCGGCGCCTATCGATTCACGCGCGGGACGTTTCTGTTCGACGTCAACTGGATGCGGGCAATCGACAACGTCCTCGACCCGGCCCATCCGTTTCATGTGCACAGCGAATTCGGTCACGTCGAGGATCAGCGTATCAAGGGCTATCCGGTCGAGGACGATGGGGTGAAAACTTTGTCGCGACACAGCTTCAAGTCGACACCGAAGCAAGGCAACTGGCGTCAGGTGATGAACGACGACCGGCCGCCGACCAAGAACAGCCTGCAGTTCCATATGTCGGGGCTGATTTTGCGGAACGACATTCATCCCAATCCCGGCATGCACCACTTCGTATTCTCGGCCTACCTGCCGATCGATCAGAACAAGACGCTCAACATCTGGATGCATGGCCGCAATTTCTTCACCGAGCCCAAGTACGATGCCGACACCATCAAGAGAACTCTGGTTGTGTTCGAAGAGGACACGCGCGTGCTGCAGTATGTAAAGCCGGCGCAATCGCCGCGACGCTTGACCCACGAGCTGTTTCTTGAAGCCGACGCACACATTGCGGCGTTCCGCCGTCAGGTGCGCGCCTTCGAAGAGAAGGGCTGGATGCTCGATCCGCGCGCAGCGTCTTTCAACGATGAGGTGCGCGTGATCCCGTCACCCAGCCGTCGCGCCGACCCCAAGAACTGGGTGCTCGATCCCGCCATCACCAAACCCGCCCGCATCGCCGCCGCGGAGTAAATCGGGACTAAATAGGGTACGACCCTATTTTTGGAGAAAAAACCTATGAATATCAGTAGATTAATTGGAATTGCGACCGCGGCGATGATGCTGGCATCCCCCGTCGTGGCGCGCACCGTCGGCGTGATCTTCGTGGTCCATGGTGGCGGCGAGGAGCAGGGGGTCGACAATCAGTGGGACAACACGCTGCAGTTCTTTCAGTACGACCCGCATAATCCCATCTACAAAAATGTGATCTGGAACCCGGAAGCCTGGCCGACGGTGGTCAAGTCGGGCGACAGCCAGGCTTACGCCAACGCCTCGACTCAGCTCATCAAGTATCGCTTCGCGTCCGAGCGCATGGGCGGGCGCGATCCGGCCAACAGCTACACCGAGGCGCAATTCGCCGACATGGCGGCGGCGCTCAAGCGGGCCGAGGCAAAACTCGGCGTCACGTTTGTTGCCGACCGCGCCCAGTGGATCGGCGCGCAGGAGCAGGTGAAGTACCTTCCCTGGCCGCGCCGCATGTACAATCCGCAAGTGCCGGGCGGCGCCAAGCTGACCTACTGCGGCAGCGACAAGGACGGCGGGCCATGGAAGGGCTGTGACCCCGAGCGCTACAACGTCGACAGCCCGGCCGAGCGTCTCCTGAATCAAGGCGCCGAAGAGATCGTCATGATCGACATGACGGTGGCCAGCACGCGCTTCTGGAAATCCTTCGACGTGGTCAGCACCATTCGCGCGGTGGTGGACGATTGGAACGCGCGCAACAAGACCAACGTGAAGACCAGGTGGCTCAACGACATCACCGATCTGATGGTGGAGAGCTACCCCGACGACCCGCCCGGCTGGACCCGTTCGCTCGGCGATCCCAAGAACGACAAACGCGTGCCTTTAGCAGGCCGGCCCAATCCGGTGGTCGAAGACCCGCTGCTCACCGACATGATGGTCGACGGTATCGTCAAGGCGTTCAACCCCAAGATCGCGGCCCAGAATACGGCGGTGATGTTCATCAATCACGCCACCCGCGAGGGCAACGAGGCGTTCGATCCCAAGATCGACGACACGCTCGTTCTCGACGCGCGGATCAAGGCCAAACTCTTGAAGCGGTATCCCGACATGCGCGCCGACAACATCGTCGGCGGCTGGATGGGGTTGCGCCAACCCAATCCCAGCATTGTCGTTGGCGGCCGTGTGCGGACAAATCTCGAACGGACCCGCGAGATGCGCGCCGAGGATCTGGGCAATGCCTGGATGTACGAAACCGATAACCAGCTGCCCGGCGGCGATCATCAGTATCGGTACTGGGACGCGCTGACGATGCTCAAGGATCGCGGCGTCAAACACATCGTCGTCATTTTCTCGCAGATCGTCATCGCCTCGGCGCTCGATCTGGTCGAAGTGCCGAACCAGATCGCCAAGGAAATCGGCGCCAAGACCTGGCTTTACGCCAAGGACGGTGACCGCGCCCGATACCCAAACCATGGCAACCCCTTTGCCGACTACTGGGGCATCTGGGTGCACAAGGAATGCAGGGCGGGCGATCAGGTTCACCAGTGCTGCTTCGTCATGGGCGGGTGCGGCGATGGCCGGTCCTACCCGCCACCGCGCCAGACGCCGATCGAGCGGGCGCGCGAAGACGTCGACCCATCGCTCGCCTTCGACGTGCCGGCCTTTGGACATCTCGGCTATGACCCTGCCAAAGGTCCGCCGTCGGAGGATCGCCCGGTGCAAAACCAATACACCGGCACCTGGGCGATGTGGGTGCCTGCCAATGACGACCCGCGCATGGGCGAGCTCTTGGCCCGCCAGGTAATTGCCTATGTTGAAAAGGCCAAGCCATGATTCGAGTCTTCGCCATCACCGCGGTTGCCGTTTTGGCCGGCTGCACGGGGCTCGATCCGCGCATGCCCACCGCCTACAAGGCCGAGCAAGGCCCGCATGAGATCGCGGTTAGTGACGTCATGATCCGGCAAGACCTGCAACCGCGCGATCTGCCGCTTCGCATCAGCGCGCCGATCGAGGCCGGGAAGTATCCGGTCGTTGTCCTCTCTCACGGTGGCGGTTCCTCGAAAGACGGCTACGCCCGTGTCGCCGATCACTGGGCGTCGCACGGCTATGTGGTCATTGCGCCGACGCACATGGATTCGAGGACGCTCGGCTTCGACGTCTCGAAAGCAAGTGGGCGGGCTATGGCTGAAGTGACCTTAAGCCGCATGAAAGACGTAACCTTTATCGCCACCCGTCTCGCCGAGATTGCCAAATTGATTCCCGGCCTTGCCGACAAGATGGACGCGAAGCGTCTCGTCGCCGCGGGGCACTCGATGGGCGGCGGCACGGCGCTGTCCGCGACCGGTCTTCGGCTCAAGAACAAGCGCGACGGTTCGGTTGTCGCGATGGATAACCCCGGCTTCCTTGGCCTGATCCTGCTCTCCGAGCCTGGCCGCAACCCGGTGATGCCGGACGAGCCCTGGCGTCAGGTCAGTCTGCCGACCCTCGTGTACACCGGCACCAACGATTGGGGCGCGGTGTCGGACGGCACCAAGTCGCCGTTCGGGTACACGTTCGATGGCGCGCCCGAGGTCGACAACCCGGCGCGACACTATTTGTGGATCGACGGCGTCGATCACTACATGGGCGGGTTGTGGTGCTGCGAAGGATCGAAGGGCCCGCCCGATGACGTTGCGCTCCGCGCTTTCAAGGGGACGACGACGGCATTCCTCGATGCCTACGCCAAGAACGATAAACGCGCGATCCGGTTTCTGATGGAGGCCGACCTCAAGCCGGTCACAAACGGTCGGGCGACGCTGTCTTTGAAATAGCGCGGTCCCGTTGCTACGAGATAAGGCGTCGGCGGTTGCGCCGTGCCCACCAGGCACCGATACGGCCTGCCAGTAACGCGACGACGATCCCGGCGTAAGCCAGCGCTTCCCGCTTGTCGCGGCCGACCATCAGCCCGAAGTGATAGACCGCATGGGCCAGTGCGGGATAGGCGAGCCAATGCAGGCGGCGCCAGGCTCTGCCCCCAATCCTTGAGATTGCTCCATCCCATGATGTAAGCGCGAGTGGCAGCATTAGCGTCAGTGCGATGACGCCAACCAAGATGGCGCCGCGGTCAGCGAGATCGTCGATGATCATCTCCCAGCTCCAACCCAGTTCGAAGCCGACATAAACCGCAACATGCACACATGCATATGCGAACGTCGCCACGCCCAGGCGGCGTCTCGCGGCGAGCCAGGGTGACCAGCCGGTCAGCCGGTGCAACGGCCCAACCGCCATGGTGAGCAGGAACAGGCGGATCGCCCATCGGCCGACGGTGTCCATGAAGGCGCGTGTCGGATTCCAGCCGAAATCGCCGGCAATGACCTGAAGACACAAGATGATTGCCGGCGCCAACGCAATGACGGTCGCAACCCGCTTGACCAGTCGCGCGTAGGCCGCGAGGTTGGGACGCTCAACCGCCGTCATCTCCATGACCGAACTCGACATCATCTATTTGGTCTTCGTTTTTATCATCGGTACCTTGCGCGGCTATTACCAGCGCAGGTTTGGAAAGGATGACACGATCAAGGGCGACCAGTCGTTGGCCGATCGCCTCGTGCTGGGATTCGGCGTGCTCGCCATGGCGCCGATTCCGCTGGTCGCCGTTCTCAGCGACGCCTTTGCGTTCGCCGACGTGGCGCAGCCGGGCTGGCTGTCGTGGCTCGGCGTTCCTTTTCTCGTCCTGGGTACGTGGCTGTTCTGGCGATCGCAC
>VGEM01000134.1 GCA_016869315.1 Alphaproteobacteria bacterium
GAGGTCGACGCGGACAAACGAGATTCCGGCAGGGACGCGAAATGGGGTCGACGGCTTGTCTTTGAGCGCAAAGGCCATGAAGTCGCGGAAGATCGGCCCGGCGACGATGCCGCCGGTCTCTTTGGGGCCAAGCTTGCTCGGCTCGTCGAATCCGACAAAGACGCCGGCGGCGAGATCGGGCGAGAAGCCGACGAACCAGGTGTCGAAGCTGTCGTTGGTCGTTCCCGATTTTCCGGCCAAAGGCTTGCCAACCGCGGCGATCGCGCGTCCCGTGCCGCGCTCGACCACGCCTTCCATCATGTGCACGACCTGATAGACGCTCGCGGAATCCGAAACCTGCTCGCGGACATCGGGGACGACGGGAACGACGCCTTCGCTGGCCCCCTCGCCCGTGCAACCGACACACCCGCGCGCATCGCGCCGGGTCACGGTCTTGCCGTTTCGATCCTGGATCCGGTCGATCAACGTCGGCGAAACCTTTTTTCCGCCATTGACCAGCATCGAATAGGCGTTGGTCATGCGGAGCAATGTCGTCACCTCAGATCCGAGCGCCGAGGCGAGATTGGTCGGAAACTCATCGACGATGCCGAACTTCTCGGAGAGCGCCTTGACGCGATCCATTCCGACCGACTGAGCAAGCCGGACGGTCATGAGGTTCTGCGACTTTTCCATGCCGCGGCGAAGCGTGGTCAGGCCGAGGTACTCGGCCGTGTAATTCTTTGGTTTCCACTTCGGCAAGCCGGGGCCCTGATCCATCACGAAGGGCGCATCGAGCACGAGCGTCGACGGCGTGTAGCCCGCCTCCATCGCCGCAAGATAGACAAACGGCTTGAAGACCGAGCCTGGCTGGCGCAGCGCCTGGGTGGCGCGATTGAATTCCGAGCGCGCGTAGACGAAACCGCCGGAGAGCGCGAAGACGCGGCCGGTATGCGGATCCATGGCGACCAGAGCGCCGTCGACCTTCGGGATTTGACGAAGCGCGTACTCGCCCTCACGCGCGACTTTGGTCTTGCCGTCCTCGATGACGAGCGGCTCGACGAGAACCACGTCGCCCGGCGCGACAACTTGGGTGACGGACGTGACCCGTTCACCAAGCCGCTGTTCGGGCTGCCAGGCCCGCGCCCACGTCACGCCCGCCATGGGCAGCACGCCGATCTGACTGCCGGCAAAGATCAGCTCGGCCCGATCGGCGGCAACCGCTTGGACAAGCGCCAACCGCCAACTGGGCGGCAATCCGGGTGGAATCTTGACGTCGTTGAGGCGTAACGGCGCAGCCTCGGCCGCCGGGAGCCGCGCCACCGGTCCGCGCCAGCCGTGGCGGGTGTCGTAAGCGACCAGACCCTGTTGCAGCATTCGGGTCGCCGCCTCTTGCAACGCCGGATCGAGCGACGTGCGTACGGCGAGCCCGCCTTTGTACAATGTCTCGTCGCCGTACGTGCGCGCCAACTCGCGCCGCACGTCTTCGGAGTAGGATTCGCCGCCGATGATCTCGGCCGAATTCTTGCGACGCTTGACCACAAGTGAATCCATGCGCGCCACACGGGCAACCTCGCCGGCGATCTTGCCGTCCTCGACCATGCGGCCGAGCACATAATCGCGCCGCTCGCGTGCGCCGGTCGGATTGCGATCCGGATGATAGTTGTTTGGCGCTTTCGGCAAGGCCGCGAGGTACGCCGCCTCGGATAGAGTCAACTCGTCCAAGGATTTGTCGAAGTAGTTTCGCGCCGCGGCGGCAACGCCATACGACTGCTGCCCGAGATAAATCTCGTTCAAGTACAGTTCGAGAATGTGGTCCTTGGTGAAGGTTTGCTCGATCCGCACCGACAAGATCGCCTCGCGAATCTTGCGGTCGAAGCTGTACTCCTTGCCGAGCAGAAAATTCTGCGCCACCTGCTGCGTGATGGTCGAGGCGCCCTGCATGCGGCGATTGCTGCCAGACAGGCGATCCTCGATGTTGGTGACGATGGCGCGCGCAATGCCGATCGCATCGATACCGGGGTGGTCGTAGAAGTGTTGGTCCTCGGACGAAATGAAGGCGTCGACGACCTGCTGCGGAATTGCAGCGATCGGCACAAAAGCCCGGCTTTCGACCGCGTATTCGTGAAGCAGCTGGCCGTCACCGGCATAGATCCGGGTCGCCACCGGCGGTTCGTAGATCTCGAGCTGTCGGTGATCGGGCAAACCGCGGCCGAACTCGTAGAAAATCCAAACCGCCGCCGCGCCGGCGACGAACACGCCGAACAGCAGCACGCCGGTGAAAATGGCGGCCCAACGGAGCAGCACGATCAAAGCCTCGAGAACAGGAGGAACGAGTAACGCAGTGTCATAGCATATCTGGGCCAGGTTCCCTGAACCCACAAGCCGGCAAAAACAGAGCTAAAACAAGGCAATATGGCGATGCGCGGATTATGCGCGGCGCGCCACTTGCACTTGAGCAAAGTATTGATCGAGTGCCTTGACCACGGCGGTCATCAGTTTGCCGCGATAGGCTTCTTTTTTTAGGGCGGCCTCGTCCTGTTTGTTCGACAGGTAGCCCATTTCGACCAGCACCGAGGGGATGTCGGGCGCCTTGAGAACGGCAAAGCCCGCAAAGCGGTGCGTATTGCGCAAGAGCGCGACTTCGCGCCGAAGTTCGCCGATCAGAAGCGTCGCCATCTTGGCGGCCAGGTTCATCGACTCACGCTGCGCCAGGTCTATCAGAATGTTGCGAACCTCTTGCGTCTCGCGTCCAAGGTCCATGCCAATGATCAAATCGGATTTGTTCTCGGATTCGGCCAACATGCCGGCTTCGGCGTCCGACGCCTTCTCGGACAGGGTGTAGACCGACAGCCCGCGAACGCCCGCGCTCCTGACCGAATCGGCATGAAGCGAGATGAAGGCGTCGGCCGGCGCGTGACGCGCGATGTCGATCCGCTGGCGTAATCCGAGCGACGTGTCGCGGGCGCGCGTCAACACGACGCGATAGCGTCCCGTCGCTTCGAGCTTAGCCTTGAGCTGCTGCGCCGCGGCGAGCGTAATGTTCTTTTCGTAGATGCCCGATTTGCCAATCGCGCCGGGATCGATTCCGCCATGGCCCGGATCAACGGCGATGGTGAGCTTTTTACCGCGCTCTTTGGTCGGCTTCGGCGGCGGCGGCGGAATGGCGGCGGCGAACTCGACGGGACCCGACACGCCGGCAACCTCGAAAGGCTTGCCGGGGCCGATCAGGGCTTTGTCGGCCGCGACCGGTGCAAGATCGAATACCAGGCGCCAGGGGGTCGCGGACGTCGGCGCCAGGAGGAACGCATGTGTCGGCGCGACCGGACCCGTCAGATCGACCACGACGCGCGATTGCCCGGGCTGAAACAGGCCGGCCCGCACTGCCTTGATCAGCGCGGTCGCTTGATCGGCGGGGATGTCGGGGCCCAAGAAACTCGCTTCCTCGAGATCAACCACCAGTCGATACGGTTCCGCGAGTTGAAAAGCGGTGACTTTCGACTTGGCCGCAAGCTCCAGAACCAGACGCGATGACGCGCCGTGATCGTGCATCCGCACCGAGGGCTTCATCGCCTCGGCGGCAAAAGAGAGGCGCGGCGCCAGCAAACCGATCAATGGCGCATGGAGGAAATGGCGGCGATGCAGACGCATTCTTCGATCCAAGACCCACAACAAGCCGTTTTCGCGGGCCCTGGAGCCCACAAAACGAACAAACGGCGCAATTATATTTCTTTGTGTCTCGGTCGGTTTCTTAAGATTATGCCGTAACCCGGGATTCAAATCAAGAATCTCAATAGGTTAGCGGTCATCCTGGTAATCTTAACGCACACGACGATGCGGGATTCTGTTTTTGCAATCTGTGGAAAAGCCGTTATGGTGATTGTGGGTAGGCCATTGGCCGCGACCAAGATCGCGCGCCCCGTATATTCCAAGCCATTGAAATGGCTGGTAAATCGGTTGGATGCGCGAGCCTTCGCCGGCCTTGTCCTCCCCCGCCGTCCAACCGTTAGGCAACTGAAAGCCGATCCGACGGACAGCGTGTCGGCAGTTTAAGGCACAGATCACCATGTTCGTAGCGACGGCCCCCACAGAATCGTTTTCCGGGTCCGTCCGTCGCGTGGGCGTTCTGGCCATGGCCCCCGGCATCGTTCCGACCGGACAGGCCCCTCTGTTCATGTCTATTCCAAAAAACCAGCGTGGCCCTGGAACGCGCGTATCTGCGCCGGCCGCGCACACACGGAGATTGAGTTTCGATGGCCAAGCGTATGTTGATCGATACCACGCACCCGGAGGAGACCCGGGTCGTGGTTCTGGATGGGACCCGGCTCGATGAGTTCGATGTCGAGACCTCCACAAAAAAGCAAAACAAAGGAAATATCTACCTCGCCAAAGTCGTAAGGGTCGAACCGTCGCTGCAAGCGGCGTTTGTCGACTACGGCGGCAATCGCCATGGATTCCTGGCGTTCAGCGAAATCCATCCTGACTATTATCAGATCCCGGTCGCCGACCGCGAAAAGCTGCTCGCTGAAGTCCGGCGCCAGCAGGAGTACGACGAACAGGATGCGTCGGACACCCCGATCGGCGACACGCCACAGCCCCTCGATGCACCCGCGCCAGAGGTCAGCTCCGAACCGGTCGACGCCGCCGACGCCGAACCCCTGCCGCCGCTGTCGGGAACACACGACTTCCCCGACATGCAGGCCTTGAGCGCGGCGGACGATCAGCACTCATCCAGCAATGGCGAGACGACAGAAGCCGCGGCACCGCCGGAATCGGCTGACGTCGAAGCAGCTCCGCCCGTCGAGAGCCCGTACGAGCAAACGCCGATCGAGACCTCGACCGACAGCGCTCACCCGGACGAGCCGCAGTCGAGCGACGCGCCGACCAGCGATCTTCCGGCAGGTGAACAGCCGACCGAATTACAAGCCGTCGACACGCCGGCGAGCGACGCGCCCCCAGTGGACGGCGAGGCCACACCAGCGCCCGAACGGCCACAGGTCGATACGGTTGGCGGTGAAGACGAAACCGAAGACGACCAGGGCGATCGGTGGCGGCGGCGTTTCCTCGCGGCCCGCCACTACAAGATTCAGGAAGTGATCAAGCGCCGGCAGATCATGCTGGTGCAGGTGGTGAAAGAAGAGCGCGGCAACAAGGGTGCGGCGCTCACCACATATCTGTCGCTCGCCGGCCGCTATTGCGTGCTGATGCCAAACTCGTCGCGCGGTGGCGGCGTGTCGCGCAAAATCACCAACGCGCAGGACCGCCGGCGCCTCAAGTCGATTATTGCCAGCCTCGGCATGCCGAAGAGCATGGCGCTCATCCTGCGCACGGCGGGCTCTGAACGCGGTCTGCCCGAAATTCGGCGCGACTACGAGTACATGCTGCGCGCCTGGGACCAGATCCGCGAATTGACGATGAAGTCCCGTGCGCCGGCTCTGATCCATGAAGAAGGCAATCTGATCAAACGTGCGATCCGCGACGTCTATACCCACGACATCGACGAGATTTTGGTGGACGGCGAGATCGGTTTCAGAACCGCGCGCGATTTCATGCGCATGTTGACGCCGTCGCATGCCCGCAAGGTCACGCAATACAGCGACCAACATATTCCGTTGTTCAATCGTTTCCAGGTCGAGACCCAGCTCGAATCGATGAACCAGCCGATGGTGCAGTTGCGCTCTGGCGGTTCGATCGTCTTCGGCCAAACCGAAGCGCTGGTCGCGATCGACGTCAACTCGGGCCGCGCCACGCGGGAGCGCCATATCGAGGAGACCGCGCTCAAAACCAATATCGAAGCGGCGGACGAGATCGCGCGGCAACTCCGTCTCCGCGACCTGGCCGGCCTCGTCGTCATCGATTTCATCGATATGGAAGACAACCGCAACAACCATGCGGTCGAGCGCCGGCTCAAGGAAGCACTCAAATCCGACCGCGCGCGCATTCAAGTGGGCCGCATCAGCCATTTCGGCCTGTTGGAACTGTCGCGGCAGCGCCTGCGCCCAAGTTTGATCGAAACCAATTTCCGTCCCTGCCCGCATTGCGGCGGCACCGGCCACATCCGTGGCACCGAATCATCGGCGATCTTCACGCTGCGCGTGATCGAAGAAGAGGGTGCGCGGCGGCGGTCGAGCGAAGTGACCGTGACTGTCCATCCGGACGTCGCCTTGTATCTGCTCAATCACAAGCGCGATGCCATTGTGTCGTTGGAAGGGCGTTACGGTCTTAAGGTGTTCATCGTTGGCGATGCGACACTTGTACCGCCCGCCCACCGCCTCGAACGCGTTAAGGGAACACGACCGATCGGCGACGACGCCGCGCAGCAGAGCCTCATCGCGGCACCCGATGCCGCTATCCCTGACGCCGATGCGCCAGTCGAAGAGGCCGTTGAACTAGAAGCAATCGAAGAGCCGGCGCCGGTCGAAGCTGACGACCGCAACGAAAGCGGCGAGCGCGACGACTTCGGCGGGCGTGGACGCGGGCGTGGACGCGGACGTCGGCGCCGGCGCGGTCGCGGCCGTGATCGCTTTGGCGGTGACGACGGCGATCATCGCGGCTCGCGAAACGAAAGTGCAAGTTCGGCCGACGGCGTCGAGCAGCCTCCCGCGCAGCCTTTCGATCAACCATCTGCCGACGCGACAGGCGAATTGGCGGCCGGCGCCGCCGACCAGCCTCAAGATGACGGTCCTCGTGACGACCAAGGCCGCGATGAGCACGGCCGGCGCCGTCGTCGGGGACGCCGTGGCGGCCGACGCCGCCGGCGGGAGTTCGACGATCAACCGCAGGAGCACGGCGGTTCGCTCGAGGGTGATGCCGCCCTCGGCGCGGCGCGAGGCCCAAGCGCGTCGGAGGACAGATCTGAGTCTCAATCTGCCGCCAGCGACGCCGGGGCGGAAGCGCCCACGGATGACAAGCCGAGTGGCGCCGCGCGACTGTTCCGCGCCATCAAGGAAACCGCGTTTTCTTGGACACGCCCTTCGAAGTCGGAGGAGCCGATCGCAGAACCGGTGCGTGAGCCGGTGCGGGAAACCGTGCGCGAGCCGGAAGCTGTTGTCATGCCTCCTCCGCCTCTTCCGCCGCCGCCACCTCCACCTCCGCCTCCGCCGCCTCCGCCGCCCCCACCGCCGGCGCCGATTGAGATCGCGCCGGAACCACCGATGACCGGGCCGCCGCGGCGCGGCTGGTGGCAACAGCCGAAAGAATAGCGGTGGATCGGTTCAGGCGGCCGGCGTGCCGCCGCCCTGTAGGTCGATAGGCGATGCCGCCGCTTCATGTCGCGGCGATGCTGCTGGTGGTCCTGGTCTGGGGCCTCAATCATCTGGCCGTCAAGATTGGCGTCGCCGACTGCCCGCCGATGCTGTTCGCGTCGGTGCGGCTGTTCGTGGTCGCCGCGGCCCTCTTGCCGTTCTGCACGCTGCCGCGCGGCGCATGGGGATCGCTGCTTTGGATTTCGTTCTGGTTTGGGACGGCAAGCCTTGGCCTGTCGTCCTTCAGTCTCATCGGCATCGACGCCGCTACCTCGGCGATTGTCGTTAATCTCGGTACGCCGTTCACGATCCTCGCGGGGCGCATTGCTTTCGGAGAGACTTTTGGGTGGTGGCGATGGGGCGGTGTCGGCGTTTCGTTTGTCGGCGTCGCACTCCTGGCCGGCGAACCGACCAATGTCGCGCCGATCTATTTCGCCGCGGCGGTGATTTCGATCGTCTGTTGGGCCGTGGCAAACGTGCGGATCAAGCAACTTCACCAGCTCTCGGCAGTGACCGTCAACGGCTGGGTCTCGCTGATGGCCGCCGGTCAGCTCGCGGTGGGATCCGCGCTGTTCGAATCCAATCAGATCTCGACGCTGACGGCCAGCGAACTGCCTTTTTGGGGCGCACTCTTGTTTGCGGCACTGGGATCGTCGGTTGTTGGACACACCCTGTGGAACTGGTTACTGCATCGTCATCCGATCAATACCGTCACGCCCTATAACCTGTTGGTACCGGTTGTCGGCTTCGCGGCCGCACTGGTATTTCTGAATGAACCCCTCACCTGGCAGAAAGCAACCGGCGGCGCACTCGCCCTCGCGGGCGTGGCCGTGATTCAGGTGCGGGAGTTGATCGTGGCGCGGCGGGTGGCCGCGGCGTGAGGCAAAACTTCGGGCGCAAAGCGTGGCTTGCGCGGCCGGCTTGTCCGCCGAAGCCTTGGCGAAGGCGGAAGCGCGCGGCAGCAAGACCGCATTTCGGGGCAGATCAAATCAACCGTTTTGCGGCAAAAGCGCGACCCGAATGCGACTTGAGATACTTTTCGAAGGCGAGTGCTTTATATTTCTCTGGGAAGGCGCAGTACCAAATCAAGCTCCAAGGCCTGAACTTCGAAGTATGAAGTGACCTTCCGAAATTGTGATCCGCGATCCTCTTTTTGAGGTTTGCGGTCGCGCTAGTGTATTCCTGATCAGGATCGGTTTCGCTGCGAATGATGTAGACGTACCACATCGCGCCAGCCCGCCTTCGCTTTCGTTTCAAATACGCTTCCGTCTACGCCCTACGGGCTTCGCCGGACTCATCGCCGGGCACGCTTCGCCACTTTTCGGTCCGCGTGGCTGCGCCACGCGTAGCCCGAAGGGCGAAGCGTGGTGGGCGCGACAGGGATCGAACCTGTGACCCCTACCATGTCAAGGTAGTGCTCTTCCGCTGAGCTACGCGCCCGTTCCAGAGGGCACTGAATCGCCCTCGAACAGTGGCGTGGGTCTTAGCGACTGGACTTCCGATTGGCAAGGCCCGCGACCGTCGCGGGGTCAAGCAACATTTTGTTTTTCCGAGGTATTGCGAGGGGTTGCGACCGCGTTTTGCGCCGTTAAGATCAATTCTCAGTTGGCACTTGATCGGGTCCCATGGCGTTTTTCCGCAGCCTCACCGACCGTCCGTCGCACGGCGCACCGAGCGAAGCGATCGAAGTCTTCGAACCGCGGGCTCTGACCTCGCCCCTGGTCTTCGCATCGCCTCATTCGGGCGCGTTCTACCCGTCGGATTTTGTGGCCCAGTCGCTGCTCGACCTCGCGACTTTGCGAAAGTCCGAGGACTGTTACGTCGACGAGCTGTTCTGCGATGCCCCTGAGGCGGGAGCGCCGCTTCTGAGGGCGCGCTACCCGCGCGCTTTTCTTGACG
>VGEM01000135.1 GCA_016869315.1 Alphaproteobacteria bacterium
TGCATGGTGCTGGTGGCAATTTCAACGGCAGCCTTGGCTTGGCTGATGGACCCGGTGGTCAACCGCGTCTTCGTCGAACGCAGCGAAGACCTGCTGTGGATGGTGGGCGGCGCGGTGTTCGCCTGCTTCGCCGTGAAGGGTGTCGCGGCCTATCTGCAGACGGTGCTGATGATGCGTGCCGGCCAGACCATCCTGACCGATCTGCAGAACCGGCTGTTCGCCCATGTGCTGACCATGGACCTCGCCTTCTTTGCCGCCAACAAGACTGGCGCGCTGATCTCACGCCTCACCACCGACATCAACGCCATGCGCCAGGCGGTCTCGACCGCCATCACCGGTTTTGGCCGCGAGGCGCTGTCGTTGGTTTTTCTGATCGGCGTGATGTTTTACCAGGACGCTCTGCTGGCCACGATCGCCTTCGTGGCGTTTCCGCCGACGGTGATCGGCGTTACCGGTCTCGGCCGGCGCTTGCGCAAGGTCACGGCCAATACTCAGGAGCAGACCGGCGCGCTGATGACCTTGGTCGAGCAAAGCCTGGTCGGCATTCGCGTCGTCAAGGCGTATGGCCTCGAAGCCTACGAAGCCGCCCGCGCCGGTGTCCTGACGCAGAATCTCCGCCGCATGATCCTGGGCGCCGAGCAGATCAAAGCAGTCTCAAGCCCGCTGATGGAAACCTTGGGCGGGGTCGCGGTGACGGTCGTCATCGTTTATGGCGGCTGGCGCGTGATTTCGGGCGCCACCTCGGCCGGCGCGTTCTTTTCGTTCATCACCGCGCTTCTCATGGCCTACCGGCCCATGAAGGCGCTGGCCAATGCCAACGCGCAAATTCAGGAAGGTCTCGCCGGCGCCGATCGGTTATTCGCCGTGCTCGACATTGCGCCGAGCGTCATCGAGAAGTCGAATGCGGTGCAGCTCGCAAACTCTAGCGGCGCGGTTCGCTTCGATGACGTCGCTTTCAGTTATGGCGGCATGGTGCCGGCGGTGGCCGGACTCAGCTTCGAAGCGGCAGCCGGCAAGACAACCGCGCTGGTCGGTCCATCTGGCGCCGGCAAAAGCACCATCTTTAATCTGTTGATGCGCTTCTACGACCGCGCCCACGGCGCCATCTCCATCGGCGACCAGGATGTCGCTGATGTGACGGTTGCCTCGCTGCGCACGGCGATCGCCTTCGTCGGCCAGGACGTGGTGCTGTTCGACGATACCGTCAGCGCCAACATTCGCTATGGCCGGCCCAATGCCACCGATGCCGACATCGAAGCCGCCGCGCGCTCGGCCGGCGCGCACGATTTCATTCTGGCGCTGCCGCAGGGTTACGACACACTGGTCGGTGAGCGCGGCCAATCGCTTTCCGGAGGTCAGCGCCAGCGCATCGCCATCGCCCGCGCCATCCTGCGCAATGCGCCGATCCTGCTGCTGGATGAGGCGACCAGCGCGCTCGATACGGAGACCGAACGCCAGGTGCAGACGGCGCTCAATAGCCTCATGGCCGGTCGCACAACCCTGGTGATTGCGCACCGGCTTTCGACCGTTGCGCGAGCCGATCGCATCTGTGTGATCGATCAAGGCCGCGTCGCCGAACAGGGCAGCCATTCCGAGTTGCTGGCCAGGGGCGGACTGTATAAACGTCTGCACGAACTGCAATTCGCCGAGCCGTGACCACGCAACCTTCGCCCGAGATTCTGTTCGACGCCGCAGCGCGCGCCTATCAGGCGGGCGATCGATCCGGCGCGGGTGCCAAGGGTCGCGAGATCCTTGCGTCGTATCCGAATCATGGCGACGCCCTCAATCTGCTGGCGATCCTCGCCCAGGATGAGCGCCGTCTCCCCGACGCCGAAGAACTGATCCGCCGCGCCGTCGCCATCGATCCGCGCAATGCGCTCTACCTCAACACGCTGGGCACGACGTTACTTGCCCAGGGCCGCACCGACGAGGCGATCCGCGCCCTGACCGACGCCGCCAATGCGGCGCCGCGCGAGGCGGAGATATTGTTCAATCTCGCCAATGCCCAGCGCGATGCCGGCCTCACCGAGGCAGCGGTGCAAAGCTATCAGGGTGTGATCAGCCTCAGGGCCGGGCACCTCGGCGCCTACAACAATCTCGCGACACTGTTGAAGGCCGCCGGCGAGCCGGAAAGCGCGGTGACGGTGCTGATCGAGGCGATTGCCTATGCGCCCAAATCGGCGGAACTCCGTTTCAATCTCGGCAACGCCATGGCCATGAGCGGTCAGGCGAGCGCGGCCGAAGCGGCGTATCGCAAGGCCATCCAGCTTAACCCAAAGCACCTCCAGGCCATGGTCAATCTCGGCGTGGCCCTGGCCGAGAAAGGCCGCAAGACCGAGGCCGAAGAGCTTTTCCGGCAGGCCATCGAACTCGATCCCACGGTCTCGCAGGCTTACGTCGGCCTTGCCGATCTGGCCGATGACTCGGGCAGCGACGCGGTGGCGTACCGCCGCGCGGTGCTGGCGATGCGGCCCGATCTGCCGGCGATCCGTTCAAGTCTGCTCATGTGCATGCAATACGACCCGAAACCGACCCGGGCCGAGATCGCGGCCGAACACCGCGCCTATGGTGCGATGTTCGAACGCACCAAACCGCCCTTGTGGAAGACTCGCGCGGTTGATTTCGATCCCAATCGCAAGCTTCGTCTCGGGGTCGTGTCAGGCGATTTTCGATTCCATGCGATGTTGTTCTTCGCACTACCGGTGTTTGAAGCCCGCGACAAAACGGCGTGGGAGCTGACCTGCTACTCCACGACCGCCAAAACCGACGTCCACACCCGATCGTTCCATGCCGCCGCCGACCGCTGGCGCGATGTGCGGCCGCTGGCGCCGGATGAACTCGCCCAGTTGATTGTGCGCGATCAGATCGACGTGCTGATCGATCTCTCCGGTCATGCGCCGCACAACCGCCTCGTCACTTTCGCCGCCAAGCCGGCACCGCTCCAGGTGGCTTGGGGCGACTATGTCGATACCCGCGGGCTCAAGGCGATCGACGTGCTGCTCGGCGATCCAATCCACACGCCGGCGGCCGGCGACCCGCATTACACCGAGCGCGTCGTGCGGCTGCCCAAGGACTACATCTGCTATCGGCCCCCGGCGGCGACGCTGCCGGTCGCGAGCACACCCGCTGGCCGCAATGGGTTCATCACCTTCGGATGTTTCAGCGAGATCACCAAAATCGGTCCCGCCGCCGTGGCGCAGTGGATCGCGGTGCTGAAGGCGATCCCCGACGCGCGCATGCTGATCAACAACCACCTGCTCACGGATACCGCGAAACAGGGGCGCTTGCTCAGCCTGTTCATGGATGCCGGCATCGGCGCCGAGCGGATCAGCTTCAAGACCGGGGGAACCCACGCCGAGTTCTTGTCGCAATACGCCGAGGTCGACGCCATCCTAGACACCGCGCCCTATTCGGGCGGGCTTACGACCTGCGAAGCGCTGCTGATGGGCGTTCCTGTGCTCACCGTCACCGGCGACCGCTTCTGCGGCCGCCATGCCACCGCGCATCTCACCAACGGCGGATATCCCGAAGGTGTCGCCGCGTCGGTGCCCGATCTTGTTACAAAAGCCCGCGCACTTGCAGCGGCAGCCGAATCTCTCACCACCCTCCGCCGCGACCTGCGCGCCCGGTTCCTGGGCTCAGCCGTGTGCGACGTCGCCGGCTTTGCGCGCGCGTTCTACAGCGCGTTGAGGACGGCGTGGGCCGCGGCGTGTGTGGCTACTCCGCGCTCAGTGCACTGAGCTGGCGGTTCGCCACTGTCAGCATGGCGAGGCTGACGGTCTCTGAGGCGCGGATTTCGCCGAGCACCTGATCGAAGCGGTCGACCGGGGCTTTGTGGGCGGCGATCCAGGCCTCGAGCGCTTTTGCCCCCGTCAGCTTCTTAGCCTTGCCGGCGGTAAGGACGAGGCCAGCAAGCTTGGTCTGATGTACATAAAGCTCCTCAACCGCCGCCGAGACGGCAAGCCGTTCCCAGTGACTGGTGCGGGCGAGGTCTTCGGTACTGCGGCGGAGCGCGCCGAGACCGAAACGATCCCCGACCAGGAAATAGGCCTTGCCCACCTGCGCCACGGGAAGTTTCTGAGCTTCCGACAGACGCCAGATGTCGTTGGCGGCGGCGAGACGGAATACCGACGCGACGCCGGCAGCGAGGTCGGCCGGCACGCCCTTCGCCTTATAGCCGTCGGCCTGGCGTTTGACGTAGCCCGCCACTTCCTCGGACCACATGGTATCGGCGCCGGCCTTGCAGGCATCGACCACGGGCTTCAAGCTCTTCACCGTCGCCGCGATATCGAGCGGCGTTGGGATCTGGCGGAGGATCCACAGCACGCTCCGTTCGATCATGCGGTTGATCTCGCCCATCATGTCGGCCTGGACCTCGGCCGCGACCTTGGTGTCGAGCGCCTCGATGCCGTTCCATAGTTTGCGGAGGTCGTAGCAGATGCGGGTGACGAAATAGGCGCGCACGATATCGACCGGGCCCAGGCCGGTGCGATCCATCAGCCCGGTCAGGAAAGACGGGCCGACGCGGTTGACGAAGCTGTTGGTGACGGAGGTGGCGATGATCTCGCGCCGCAGTTTGTGTTTCCTGATCGCCTCCGGATACTTTTTCTGGATCGGCCCCGGGAAGTAGGCGACCAGATCGTCCTCGGCGGTCGGATCGTCGGGCAGGTTGCTCTCGACCATGATGTCGTAGAGCCACATCTTGCCGTACGAGAGAAACACCGCGAGTTCGGGCCGGGTCAGGCCCTTGCCCGAGGAAATCCGCTCCTGGATGTCCTCGTCGTTGGGCAGGAACTCGATGGCGCGGTTGAGCAGGCCGTCGCGCTCGAACACTTTCATCGTGCGCTGCTGGCCTTCGAGCAACTCCAGTGCGCGGCGCTGCATCAGCGAAATCGTCTGCGACTGCTGATAGTTGTCGCGTAGCACCAGCTTGGCGACTTCGTCGGTCATTTCGGCCAAGCGCTTGTTGCGGGCATCGAGCTTCAACTTGCCGGTCATCATCAGGCCGTTCAGCAGAATCTTGATGTTGACTTCGTGGTCGGAGCAATCGACGCCGGCGGAATTGTCGATGGCGTCCGTATTGAGGCGCACGCCGCTCATCGCCGCCTCGATTCTTCCTCTTTGAGTCATGCCGAGGTTGGCGCCTTCACCGATGATCTTGGCCCGGATCTGCCCGCCGTTGACGCGGATCGCGTCGTTGGCCTTGTCGGATGCATCGGCATGGGATTCGGCCGACGACTTCACGTAGGTGCCGATGCCGCCGAAAAAGCAGAGATCGACCGGCATCTTTATGATTGCATTCATGATCTCGGTCGGCGTCGCCTCGGCCTTATTGATGCCGAGCATCTCCTTCATCTCAGGGGAAAGTTTTATCGTCTTGGCCGAGCGCTCGAAGATGCCGCCGCCCTTGGAGATCAGTTTGGCGTTGTAGTCGGTCCAGTTGGAGCGCGGCAGTTTGAACATCCGATCGCGCTCGGCATAGCTCTTGGCCGCATCGGGCGTCGGATCGATAAAGATGTGAAGGTGATTGAAGGCGGCCTTGAGCAGGGTGTGCTTCGACATCAGCATACCGTTGCCGAACACGTCGCCCGACATGTCGCCAATACCGATGGCGTTGAAGTCCTGGGTCTGGCAGTCGACGCCGATTTCGCGGAAGTGGCGCTTGACGCATTCCCACGCCCCGCGCGCTGTGATGCCCATCACTTTGTGGTCGTAGCCGGCCGAGCCGCCCGAGGCATAGGCATCGCCCAGCCAGAATTTGTAATCGGCCGAAATGGCATTGGCGATGTCGGAGAACGTCGCCGTGCCTTTGTCGGCGGCCACCACCAGATACGGATCGTCGGCGTCTTTGCGCACGACCGACTCGGGTGGCACGATCTCGCCGTCGATGACGTTGTCGGTGATATCCAACAAGCCCCGTTGCAGGGTCTGATAACAGGCGATGCCTTCCGCCTGGAACGCCTCGCGGCCGCCGGTCGCGGGCGGGCGCTTGACAACGAAGCCGCCCTTGGAGCCGGTCGGCACGATCACGGCGTTCTTCACCATCTGCGCCTTGACCAGGCCCAGGATCTCGGAGCGGAAATCGTCGCGCCGGTCAGACCAGCGGATGCCGCCGCGGGCGACCTTGCCGCCGCGCAAGTGAATGGCCTCGACCCGGGGCGAGTAGACGAATACTTCGACGTTCATGCGCGGCAGGGGCAGGTCTTCGATGCCGCGGCTGTTGAGCTTCATCGAGATGTAGGACTTGATGTTGCCCTCGGCGTCCCTCTGGAAATAGTTCGTGCGCAGCGTGTTATCGAGGAGGTTCAAATAGCGCCTGAGGATGCGGTCCTCGTCGGCGTTGGTGATCGCATCGAGCGCCGTCAGAATCCCGTTCCGGAGCGTCTCGCACTTTGTCCCGGTCGCCTTGGCCTTGGTGCCGGTATTGAGTGTCGGGTCATGGGCGGTGAGGAACAGCTCAACCAGCATGCGCGCGATGCCCGCGTGATTGCCCATGGCGCGTTCGATCGAGCTTTGCTGGAACGGAAACGCGACCTGGCGCAGGTATTTTGCATAGGCCCGCAGGATCGCGACTTCGCGCCACTTGATGCCGGCGAAGGCGACCAGGCGATTGAAACCGTCGCTTTCGAACTCGCCGGTCCAGACTTTGTCGAATGCTTCCTCGACCGGCGCCTTGAAGGCGGTCGTGTCGAAGGCGCCGCCGCCAGCGACTTTCATGTGAAAATCGTGCAGCCACACCGCGCTGCGCCCACCGGCGCCGGCGCCGAGCGGCGTGATGGCGTAAGGCTCTTCGGCGACGACGCGGAAGCCGAGATTTTCGAGGATCGGGTTGACGTCGGAGAGCGGCAACGTGCCGCCTTGATTGTAGATCTTGATGCCGACGTCGTCCGGCGCGCCACCGTCGGGACGATAGACGTGGGCCGTGACGCGCTTCCTGCTGCTGCAGTCCTGCGCGCGCGCGGCATCTTCGGCGCCCTCGGCGGCCGGGAATTTCTCGCGATAGCCGGCCGGGAAAGCATGGCTGAACAGATTGAACTGCTTGGCGCCCTCGGCCTCACCGTGTTTGGCGACCAGCGCGTCCTTGAGATCGTCGGCCCAGGCGCGGCTGGCGCGGGCGACTTTGGCCTCAACCGCCTTGAGATCGACCTTGGGCACCCGACCGGGCTTGGTCGAGACGATGTAGTGCAGCCGCGCCAACGGCGCATCGGTCACTTGGGTAAAGAACGACGACAGGCGGCCGTCGTAGGCGGCCACCAGAATTTCGCCAACGGCAATGCGAAGCTGGGTATTGAAGCTGTCGCGCGGCAGATAGACCAGGCACGATGCAAAGCGCTCGAACTGATCGACGCGGATGAACATCGCGGTGCGGGCACGCTCTTGCAGATGGAGCAAACCCATGCCGACGCTGGTCAGATAGTCGTCCGAACCTTCGAAGAGTTCGTCGCGCGGCAGATTCTCCATGATGTTCTGGAGGCGCTTGCCGTCGTGACCGTGCTTGTGAAAGCCGATGGACGCACGGATGCGATCCAGCTTGCGGCGCAACAGCGGCACAAAATTTGGACTGTTGGTGTAGACGTCGGCGGTGAACAGGCCGACGAAAATGTGCGCGCCGGCGACCTTGCCGCTGGCATCGAAGATCTTGATCGCGACCACGTCATAGTGAACGCGACGGTGCACGGTGGCGCGCTGATTGGCCTTGATCACCAAGAGGACGTTGCTGCCGCCAAGATAGGCATTGAACTGCGCCGGCAATGCGCCGCCATCCGCGAGGCCGTCGAAAATGCCGATCTGCTGTTTGGTCAAGACGCCGAGACTGTGCTCGCGCTCGATGCGCGCCGTCGTCTTGCCGCCCTTGGCGTCGAAGGCGTAACGGCGATAGCCAAGGAAGGTGTAATGATCCTCATGCAGCCATTTGAGGAAATCGGAGACTTCCTCGGCCTGCACCTTGTCGATGCCGGGGCCGGGACCATCGAAGTCGGCGGCAAGGCGGCCGGCGTTGCGGCGCATCGCCTGCCAGTCGCGCACGGCGATGCGCACATCCGACAGAACGCTCGCAACGTTGTCGCGAATGCGCTCGATCTGATCCGGGTCGGTCTGCTCGGCGAACTCGATGTGCATCACCGATTCGGTCAGCTGCCCGGACTGGCTGGAACTGGCGTTGCCCTCGGTGCCGTCCAGCAGGTCGGTCAGTTTGCCGTTCGCATCGCGCCGCACGGAAACGATCGGGTGAATGGCGAGTAGCGGTTGCTCGTCCATGCGTTCCATTTCGGCGGTGACCGAATCAACCAGGAACGGCATGTCGTCGTTGACGACGATGAGCACGGTTCGGCCAGGTGCGCCGGCCGCCTTGCCCAGAGCGATGCGCACGCGCGGACTGCCGGGGTTGCGCGATTGCATCGTCTCCCACGCCGCGGACGCCGCGTCGCAAAGTGTCTCGGCCGAACGGCCTTTCAGATCGTCGGGCGGGCTTCCGGCATAGAACTGGGCGATGAATTTTTTCAGCGCTTCGCGGCTTTCGGCCGGCGCTTTACGCGCGGCGTAGTCCTGCGCCGATTTGATGACGCTGCCGATTTCCGTATTCGCCCATTTGACCATGATGCTAACCCCCCGAAAAATGTCGCGGCATTCCCTCCGTCGAAAGCCGTCAACGTATTCAGAACGTTAGCATTTTCCGGCTGTGAGGGGCGATGGCCGAAGCGGCGGCAGGCGCTCTTTAGGGCTAAGGTAATGTTGGTTAACAGCAAACACGGCGCCGCGAAGCCGGGTAAACAACGCGGCGCTTTTCAGCGGCCGATCAAGTATGGACAGTTGTTGGAGCTCATTGGCCACACCATTCAACCATCACGTCGTGCAACAGGCGTACCATGACGGGGAAATCGTCGAGCAAATAATGTTCGTCGGGCCGATGCGGATTGTATCCCCGGCCGGGCCCATAAAGCACTGACGGGACCCCGTAAGCAACGTAGTGGCGGAGATCGGACGTTCCAGTTGATGGTCCCATCACGATCGGCGCCATGCCACGTCGGCGCGCACAATCGTCGAGGAGCCGACCGATCGGTGGCGATGGCGAGATGACGGGCTCGGCCGC
>VGEM01000136.1 GCA_016869315.1 Alphaproteobacteria bacterium
GGCCACGGCCGTCATACAGCGGCGCTCCGCGCCCTCGGGTTCAAGGTCATCGCGACCGATGTCGATGTGTCTGGCCTTGCTGAGTTCGCCAATGATCCCGGTGTCGACGTGAAGGCCTGCGACCTTGAGGCGGGGCCGTGGCCCTTCGGTGCACAGGCCGTCGACGGAATCATTGTCGCCAACTATCTGCATCGACCGCACTTCCCGCGCTATGTCGAGACATTGAAGGTAGACGGCGTGCTGGTGATCGAGACGTTCGGCGCTGGCAACGAGAAGCTGGGCCGGCCGCGCAATCCCGATTTTCTGCTCAAACCCGGCGAACTGTACGACGCCTTTGCGGCGCTGCTGCACGTCGTGGCCTACGAACATGGCGCCGAGACCATCCCGCGTCCCGCGGTGCGTCAGCGCATTTGCGCCGTTAAGTCGGCGCCGCCGATCCTGCTGCCATGAAGCGATGGACCGTTGCCGGCGTCGTCTTGGTTGCGAGCTCCGCGCTGGCGGCCGAGGGCACGCTGCGCATGAGCTGGCCGGTCCCGTTCATTTCCTACGGCAATCCCTACACGCGCGACGAAGGCAGCGGCATTCGCTCGGCGATCTTCGACGGTCTGACGGCGCTCGATCTCAGCGGCAAACTCAATCCGGCGCTGGCCGAATCGTGGGAACTGCAGTCGCCGCTGTCGTGGCGGTTCCGCCTGCGCCAGGGGGTCGTGTTCTCGAACGGCGAACCCTTCGATTCCGACACCGTGGTTCGCAATTTTCGAATTCTGCGCGAACCGGGGGCCAACGTCAGGCTGCCGCGCTCGACCGAACTCGCCACGGTGTCCGAGGTCAACGCCATCGATTCCTACACCGTCGAGATTCGCACCAAGACGCCGGACCCGCTGCTGCCGCGCCGGCTCAACATGATTGCGATGGTGGCGCCCACCGCCTGGGACGAAAAAGGCCTTGATGCGTTTTCGCGCGACCCGGTGGGGACCGGGCCTTATCGCATTCGCCAGTGGCGCACCGGAAATACCTCGCTTGTTCTTGGCGCCGTGCCGGGATCGTGGCGCAAGGTCAAGGACGTCAAGGTCATCGACATGATCGTTGTCGGCGATCCCACCGCGCGCATCAAAGCGCTGATGGCCGGCCAGCTCGATGTGGTGTCGGGGCTGGCGCCGGACGACATGGATCCGCTCAAGCAGGCCGGGTTCAAGATCGTCGTCAGTCACGCCAACAGCGTTCTGTCGATTGCCTATCGCACCGTGCGCGACGATCCCTCGCCGCTCAAGGATGTCCGGGTGCGTCAGGCGCTCAATTACGCCATCGATAAGCAGGCGATTGTCGATCAGATCATGCTCGGCACGACGCGCATCGCCAGCCAAGGCGCGGCTTCGACACTGCCCGGCCACGATCCGTCGATCGCGCCGGTTCCGTACGATCCCGCCAAGGCCAAGGCGATGCTGGCCGAGGCCGGGTATCCCCAAGGCTTCCCGCTCGTAATTTCGGTCTACAGCGGGATGCTGCCGAACGACACCTTGGTCTTCCAAAAAGTCGCGCAGGATCTGAGCGCAATTGGCATCAAGGTCGAGCTCAGGCAAATGGTGTTCGCCGACTATGTGCGACGCTTGATGAACAACGAGTGGGCCGGGGTCGATGCGTTCTCCAACGGCTGGCTCGGCGGCGGTCTCGGCGATCCGATCCGCGCGATCGATCAATTCAGCTGCGCGTTCGCGACGCCGTTCTTCTGCGAGCGCGACATCATGCCGACGATCGACGCGACCCGGGTCGAGATGGATCCGGCGAAGCGCGAGATCCTGATGCGGGCTGTGATGCGCGAACTCAATCGGGTCGGGGTCGCGCTGTGGCTGGTCGAGTTCGCCGGCGTCACCGGCATCGCTCCCCATGTCCAAAATTACGCCACGCGCGAAGCCACACCCCTCTACGAAAACGTCACTTTTTCCCGCCAAAAATAGGGTCGTACCCTGATTTCCGGGGAGGGCAACGCGACTCGGGGCGTTGGCGTTGATTGGGTGGCGGGCGACAATCGATCAGCGAGAATCGAGGATCGGCTTCACATGAAGCACCTGACAGCACCGGCGCGCGGCGCGCAGCAAGCGATCACCGTGATGCTGGTGAGTGCGGGCGTTGTCGTTCCGCCAATTCTTTCCTCTCCGGCGGCGGCGCAAGTTTTCGCCGGCGCGCCGACCGAACAGGCGGCCGGTCTCAATATCGCGGTCGACCCCGCGGACCTGGCAACGCCGTATGCCACCGCGAACGCCACGAACTTTTCGCAGAGCACGTCGTTTCCGGCCGCGCCCACGCTCGCGGTGCCGAACGGCTTTGCCGTCAACATCTTCGCCCGGACCGGCCTCACCAGCGCGCGCAATCTGATGGTCGCGCCCAATGGCGACGTGTTCGTCGCCGAACAGAGCGCAGGACGCGTCACGCTGCTCCGCGACGCCGACGGTGACGGCCGCGCCGAGGTGGCGACGACGTTCGCCTCCAACTTCAGCCGGCCCTATGGTCTCGCCATGACCGCGACCGATCTCTATGTCGCCGATGTCAATGCGGTCTGGCGATTACCCTACACGGCGGGCGCGACGGCCGCGACATCGCGGACTCAGATCACCGCCAACGGGGCATTGAGCGACGCGCAGGGACACGACACGCGAAATCTCGTTCTGTCGCCGGCCGGCGATCGGCTCTACATCGCGATTGGATCGCGCGGCAACATCGGCGAAGAGGCCTCGCCGCGCGCGACCATCCAAGAAGTTCGGCTCGACGGCACCGGACTTCGCACCTACGCGAGCGGGCTCCGCAATCCGGTCGGGATGGCGTTCGCGCCGGGCACGTCGAGCCTTTTCACCGTCGTCAACGAACGCGACGGCATGGGCGACGAACTGGTGCCCGACTATCTGGCGCAGGTCGTCGACGGCGGCTTCTACGGCTGGCCTTACAGCTACATCGGCGGCAACGTTCAGCCGAATTTTGCGCCGTCATTGACGGCCAATGGTCAAGCGCGGATCGCATCGGCGCGCGTGCCGGAGTTATTGTTCCGCTCGCACTCCTCGCCGCTTGGGATCGCGTTCGCCAGCGGGACGCGACTGCCGGCGGACTATCGGAACGGGGTGTTTGTCGCCCTGCACGGATCGTGGAACGCGGCCGTGCCCCGCGGGTACATGGTCGTATTTGCGCCTTTCAGCAACGGGCAGCCGTCCGGCGGCTATCGCATCTTCGCCTCCGGCTTTTGGGCGTCGGGCGTATCGCGCGCGACCGTGATCGGCCGTCCGTCCGCGGTCGCCATGGCAAAAGATGGCTCGGTGTTGATCGCCGATGACGTCGCCAACGCCGTGTGGCGCGTGTCATCGACGACCGGCGCGACGACCATGTTCGGCGTCGCGCCATCGAGCGCGCCCGGCGCGCAATCCTTCATCCGTCTGCACAATGGGGGAAGCGCCGCGGGGACCGTGACTTTATCGGTCCGGCATGGCGTGAGTGGCGCCATGCTCGGCTCATGGACCAGCCCAAGCTTGCCGCCGCGGGCATCGCTCCAAGTCGGGGTAGCGGCGATCGAGGCCGGCGCCACTCCGGCGATCACCGCGGCAGGATCGACGCCTTACGTGATCGAAATTCGTTCGGGCATCGACGGCGCGGTTCAGCATGTGGCGTGGGACGCGACCGCGGGCACGCTTGAAAACATGACGCGGTGCGATTCGGCGCCGGCGAGCGATCTCAAGACGTTGATCAATGTCCACACCAGCCAAATCGCAAATTACCCGTCGCTGATCCGGATCTACAACGCCGGCTCCATTGCCGCGTCGGCACAGCTGACGCTCGCCGATGCCATGAGCGGTGCGGTGCTGACGACGTGGTCGTCGCCAACGATTGAACCGGGCGCCATGCTCGAGACCGCCATGGCGGCGATCGAAGCCGCCATCGCCTTGCCTGCCGGGGCGATGTCCCAACATGTCGTGCTCACGCTCGATCCGACGTTTCCGGGGGCCCTGCAACACCTCGTCCGCGGCCCCACCAACATCGTGACAAACGTCACCGACCGCTGCGTAATAACGCAATAATTCATATCAAAAATAGGGTCGTACCCTAATTATGAGGGGAGGCGCGTGGAAAGCGCTGGTCCTGTGCTAGATATGCGCCCTGATCGCAGTGTGCCGGAGGCCCGTCATGAACCATGTCCCCACCATCGAGCCCACCCTCAAGCGTCGCGCGTTTCTGGGAACCGCCGTCGCCGCCGGTGGCTTATCGTTGTCGGTTGGCGCGACAACCACTGGGGCCGCGACGGGCGACACCGATCTCAACGCCTATGTGCGCATCACGCCCGATAATCGCGTCTCGATCGTCATGCCCGGCTGCGAAATCGGCCAGGGTGTTTATACCGGTCTGCCGAAAATTCTCTGCGAGGAACTTGAGGCCGACTGGGACAAGGTCGAGGTGCGTCTCGCGGTTGCCAACGAGGCTTACGCCAACCCGTCGAAGAAGCGCCAGAGCACCGGTAATTCGGACGCGATCATCGGTTACTTCGAAGTGCTCAGGAAAACCGGTGCGCAGGCGCGCGAGATGCTCATCGCCGCCGCCGCCAGCAAGTGGAAGGTGCCGGCAGCCGAATGCCGCGCCGAAAACGGCGTTGTCCACCACCATGCGTCCAAACGCAGCGCGACTTTCGGCGAGTTGGCCGAGGCTGCCGCCAAGCAGCCGGTGCCGGCGGAGCCCAAGCTCAAGGCGCCCGAGCAGTGGAAGCTGATCGGCAAGGACTTCATCCGCAAGGATACGCCGGCCAAGGTCGACGGCTCGGCCGATTTTGGCGCCGACATAAAGCTCGATGGATTGCTGGTCGCGACGGTGGCCGCATCGCCCGTGTTCGGCGGCCAGATCAAGCACTTCGACGAAGCCGCCGCGCTCGCCATCAAGGGCGTCGTCAAGCTGGTTCCGATCGACAACGGCAGCGGCACCGGCGGCCTCGCCGCCATCGCCGAGAACTACTTCCAAGCCAAGCGCGCGCTTGAGGCGGCCAAGATCGAGTGGGATTTCAAGGGCGCCGACAACTGGGATTCGGCCGATCTTTCCAAGCAGCTGACCGCGGCGCTCGATGAATCAGGCGCCAAACC
This sequence comes from Alphaproteobacteria bacterium, assembly GCA_016869315.1. Classification (GTDB taxonomy): domain Bacteria; phylum Pseudomonadota; class Alphaproteobacteria; order Rhodospirillales; family Rhodospirillaceae; genus VGEM01. The sequence goes on from VGEM01000136.1 coordinate 5,106, forward strand.
GTATCCGGCCGCCAAGCGCGGCGATGTCGAGGCGGCATTGGCGGCCGCCGCCAAGAAACTGGAAGCGGTCTACGAAGTGCCCTACCTCGCGCATGCCTGCATGGAGCCGATGTCATCGACGACGCTCGTGACCGACGACGCCTGCATGATGTGGTCGCCAACCCAGCAGCAGGGCGCCGCGCGCGACCTGGTTGCCAAACTCACCGGGTTGCCGTTCGACAAAGTGACGGTCCAGAACACCTTCTCGGGCGGCGGCTTCGGCCGAAAGTGGGAACTGGATTTCACCCGGCACGCCGTCCAAGTGGCCATGGCCATGAAGGGCCGCCCGGTTCGGCTCTACTGGTCGCGCGAGGAAGACATTCAGCACGATTACTACCGGCCCGCGGTGGTAAACCGATATCGCGCCGGCGTCGATGCCGAAGGCAATGTCACCGTGATTCATTCGCGCAACGCTGCCCAATCGCTGCTTGGGTATCAGAACCGTCCGGCGCCGATTGGCGATCCGACGGTGGTCGGCGGCGCCATCAACGCCGGATACGCCGTTCCCAACATCCTCGTCGACTTTGTCGAGAAGAAAGCGAACGTGCAGATCGGCTTCTGGCGCGCAGTGGCGGCGTCGCACAACGGCTTCTTCGCCGAGAGCCTGATGGATGAAGTGGCGGCCTTGGCCGGCAAGGATCCGCTGGCGCTGCGCAAGGAACTGCTCAAGGGCAAACCACGCGATCTCAATGTGCTCGACGTGCTGGCGGAGAAGATCGGCTGGGGCCAGAAGCTGCCGGCCGGCCGCGGCATGGGAATTGCATACACGCCGGGCTTCGGTTCGATCCTTGCTCTGGGGGCAACCGTGTCGGTGACGAACGGCGCGCTCAAAGTGGAAAAGATTGTCTGTGTCGCCGATTGCGGCCGGCTGATCGAGCCCAGCACGGTGATCGCCCAGCTCGAAGGCGGCATCGTCTATGGCCTTACTGCGGCGCTGTTCGGCCAGATAACAATCGAAAAAGGCGCGGTGAAGCAGAGCAACTTCACCGACTATCCGATGGTGACATTGACTAATATGCCGGAGCTTGAAATCCACTTGATCCCAAGCACCGAAAAGCCGGGCGGCGTCGGCGAAAGCTCTGTCCCAGGCGTCGCGCCGGCGATTGCCAATGCCATCGCGGCCGCGACCGGATTGCGGGTGCGAAAGCTGCCTTTCAACGCGGCCGGATTGAGCCTGGCCTAATCGCCCGCGGCCATATTGCGGTGCAGCATGGCCTATTCAATCAATGCGTTAGCGCGATCGGCTGTTCCGTTAGGCCGCCCGGCTCACTAGACTGATCCCTTATTTTGGTGGCGATGGAGGGGTGGTCGATGGTCCGCAACTGCGGCATCGCGGCCACAGTGGTTGGTTTGTGTCTGGCGGCGTTCGCGCCGCTCTCGGCGTTGGCCCAGACTGCCCAATCCATCCATGACTGCCCAACCTGTCCGGAATTGGTGGTCATTCCGGCGGGCAAACTCAAAATGGGCTCGCCGGTCGGATCGCCAAACATGGATAACGTCGGTCGCGGACGAGCCGAAGCGGGGGTCGTCGACGTGGCGATCAGCCGCTCCTTCGCCCTCGGTCGGGTCGAGGTCACGCGTGCGCAATATGCCGCCTTTGTGGCGGCTACGAAGTACGAGCCCAAGATTCCCTTTTGCCGGGTGTGGGACAACGCCAATCAGCGTTTTGCCGATATTCCCGACCGGACGTGGCGCGACCCCGGCCTGAAGTCGACGCCCGAGGATCTGCACCCGGTCACGTGCGTCGGTTGGGAGGATGCCAGTGCCTACGTCGCGTGGCTCAGCCGCGAGACCGGAAAGACATATCGCCTGCCTTCGGAAGCCGAATGGGAATATGCCGCCCGCGCCGGATCGCAACGCAGTCGATTTTGGGGCAACGATCCGTCCGAAGGATGTTCGTACGCCAACGTCTATGACCTGACGGCGCGCCGCGTTTACCCTCTGGCCTGGGGACATGCCGGCTGTGTCGACGGTTTTGCCGACGTGGCACCGGTGGGTTCCCTGATCCCGAACGACTGGGGTCTTCACGACATGATCGGAAACGTCTGGGAGTGGGTCGGCGATTGTTTCACCACATCGAAAGAGGGCCGGCCCAAAGACCAGCGGGCGTGGGAGTGGAATGGTTGCGCCGAGCGTTCGCTCAGGGGCGGCAGCTGGATGACGGCCCCCGATCGCAGTCGTTCGGCATTTCCGGCGGGCGATCCGATCGGCGATCGCTACTCGTTCCTCGGCTTTCGGGTTGCGCGCGAACTCGCGCCGGGCGAGGGGCGATGAACGTGCTTTTCACCACCCTGGTTGCGGCAATAGGTGTTGCGGCGATAGGGGTGACGCCTGCGTCGTCCGTCGAGCCGGGCAAGGTCGTCAAGGATTGCAACGAACGGTGCCCCGAGATGGTCGTCGTGCCGGCCGGCAAGTTCCGGATGGGCACGCCGCTCGGCACCGACATCAACAACGAGACCGGCGAAATGCCGCCGGTCGAGATGACGATCCCGAAGCCGTTCCTGCTGGGCCGCACCGAGCTGACGCGCGGCGAGTTCGAGGTGTTTGCGCGCGAGACCAAGTTTCAGCCGAAAATTCTGTGCCGGGTGTGGAATCGCGGCCGCATGCGTTATGTCGACGACAGCAACCGCACCTGGCGCGAGCCCGGTGTGCCTGCCGCGCCGACGCCGAGCCACCCCGTCAGCTGCGTCAACTGGCACCAAGCCAAAGCCTACGCGGCGTGGCTCGCGGCAAAAACCGGCAAACCATACCGGCTTCCGACCGAGGCCGAGTGGGAGTATGCGGCGCGCGCCGGCAGCAGCGCGCTCTACCCGTGGGGCGACAATCCGGCCGGCGCCTGCAAGACCTCGAACATCTACGACATCACGGCGCGGCGGGCGACGCCTCAGGCGTGGCCGCACGCTGCCTGCGTCGATGGTTTTGCCGATATCGCGCCGGTTGCGTCGCTCGAGCCCAATGCGTTTGGTCTCTACGACATGATCGGAAACGTTTGGGAATTCGCCGAGGACTGCGCCACCAAGAGCCACATCGGCCGGCCCAAGGACGGCAAGGCCTGGGTCTGGGAGGGCGGCTGCAAGCGAATCATTCAGCGCGGCGGCGGCTGGTTTACCTCGACCGAACGCTCGCGGCCCGGCTACCATGGCGACGCCACCGCGACGGATCACTTCGACTTCGGCGGCTTCCGTGTCGCCCGTGACCTCACTCCGGAGGAATTGAAATGACGAAAAATAGGGTCGAACCCTATTTTCCTTGGCCCTCTTTGCTTGCGCTGGCGATGTTCTTCGCCGGCGCGGCTTCATCGGCTGAGGCGGCCGAAGACGCGCCGGTCAAGGTCGATCCGGCGGTGCAGAAGATCCGCGATTGTGCGTTTTGCCCCGAGCTCGCGGTGGTCCCGGCCGGCAAGTTTACCATGGGCACCGCCGGGGGTTCGGAAGAACTCGAAGCCGCGACCGGCGAGGGTCTGCAGCTTGCGGTCACCATCGAGCGTCCGTTTGCGCTGGGCCTGACGGAGGTCACGCTTCGGCAATATGCGGAGTTCATTCGCCAGGCCGATTACAAGCCCGAGCCGGGCTGTCGGGTGTGGAACGATCGCTGGGCCGTGGACGACAAGGCCAATTGGCGCGAGCCGCGCCAGCCCAAGAATCCGAAAGACGATCACCCGGCGACCTGCGTGAGTTGGAACGATGCCCAGGCCTATGTCGCGTGGCTGTCGCAAAAGACCGGCAAGCGCTATCGCCTGCCGTCCGAGTCCGAGTGGGAATACGCCGCGCGCGCAGGCACGACGTCGCCGCGCTACTTCGGCTTCAATTCGTTCGAGGGCGTGTCGATCTCGCTCGCCTGCGAGCACGCCAATGTCTACGACGTGACCGGGCAGAGCGCGTTTCCGTTTCCGATTCCCTACGCACGCTGTAAGGATAATTACGACGACAGTGCACTGGTGGCGG
>VGEM01000137.1 GCA_016869315.1 Alphaproteobacteria bacterium
AGACCTCGTATGATCCCGCGGTTCCGCAAGGGAGGACCCGACCATTACCAACCGTAGCATTGTTTCGTTTGTCCTGGCGATCATTGCCGGCGTGTATGCCGCCAGCCCCGTCAGCGCGCAGGATCTGCGCCTTCGCCCCGGTCCCGCCGCCTGGATCGAGGAATACTGGGACGTCAAACCCGATAAGCTCGACGAGTTCATGGAGATCTATCGCCGCGACGTCTATGCGCACATGCGCAAAATCCCTGGGTATCGCGGCTACAACGTCATCACCACGGTCCCCGATGAGGGCGGATTTCCGAACGACCCCTTCGGTAGGCTGCGAAAAATGACGACGCCGCACTATTCGATTCAAATCGACGGCAAGGTGTTGACCAAGCGCCTCTACGACGTCGGCAATCTGATCCGTCAGACCCACAACGTCGTCATCGCCCACAGCCTGCAGACCTGGGCCGACGCCGACAATTTCCGCCGGGCCTACGCCCACGCCTTTGCCGAAGCAAACAATGGCTGGGACGTGAACGAGTACTTTTCAAGAAAGCTCTATCCGCTGGTCAACAATTACTGGGAGTCGCGCTTCCGCCTCGGCCTCACCGGCGAGAGCATGCCGACCGGCGCCAAGGCGCGCGGGTCCGACGCCGACGGCCTCAACCTCGAACCGCGCAAGACCAACGCGTTCCAAGGCAAGGAATATTTCGACGTCGACGCCAAGACGATGAAGCAGTTCCTCGAGGCTTACGAGCACAATACATACCAATTCATGCGCGTGATCCCGGATTACCGCGGCGTGACGATCGTCTTCAATACGCCGCCCGAGCCGGAAGAGGCCAAGATCACCCACTACACCGGCCAACCGCTCGGCACCATCGACACGTTCTATGTGCCGCAGCCCGGCTTGCTGATGGACGGCGAAATTCGCACCAACATCTCGATCAACTACTCGCTGCTGTTCAACAAGACGTTCTCCTTGATCACTTACTTCGAGGTGCCGAAGAACACCGAGCTGCTCAAACTGATGCAGGCGGCCTACGACAAGATGTACCCCGAGGGCGGCGACCGCATCGAGTTCATCACCAAGGCGCTGTTCCCCTATGCGCGCAATCACTGGGACATGGTCTACCGCTCGATCGAGACCAGCTTTACACCGACGCCGCACGCCAAGTGAACTGGGCGGCGTGCCATGTCCACGTCGGATGACCTGATCCCGGCCGCCGGGAACGGCCTGCTCGACCGCCGCGTGTTCATGCGCGGCGGCGGGTTGGTCGCGTGCGCGTTCACCGGTTTGTCGGCGGCGCGCGCCGCGCCGCTCGCCGTGCCCGAGTGGATGAAGTACCCCGGCGCGCCGGTCAGCCCTTACGGCCAGCCGTCCGATTTCGAGAAGAAAGTCGCTCGCACGCCGTTCTCGCCCGGCGCATTCGAGGCGACCGGGCCGGGCGCGACGCGCACACCGCTTGAATTGCTCGAAGGCATGATCACGCCTAACGGCTTGTTTTTCGAACGCATTCACAACGGTATTCCCGATATCGACCCCGAACAGCACCGGCTGCTGATTCATGGCCTCGTCAAACGGCCGTTGGTGTTTTCTCTCGATGCGTTGGCGCGCTATCCGATGGAATCGCGCATCGCCTTCGTCGAGTGTTCGGGCAACAGCGGCGCGATGTATGCCAAAGCGCCGGCCGGTGGCGGCGCGTCGGGCATCCATGGCCTGGTCTCGTGCGCCGAGTGGACGGGCGTTCGCTTGTCGCACCTCCTGGACGAGGCCGGTGTCGATCCCAAAGCGCAGTGGATTCTCGCGGAAGGCGCCGATGCGGCGGCGATGAGCAGATCGTTCCCGATCGCCAAAGCGCTCGATGACGCAATGATCGCGCTGTACCAGAACGGCGAACGCATCCGGCCATCGAACGGCTATCCAATGCGCCTGCTGTTGCCCGGCTACGAAGGCAACATGAGCGTCAAATGGCTGCGGCGGCTGCAACTCACCACCCAGCCGACCATGACCAAGGACGAGACTTCGAAGTACTCGCGCTGCTCAAAGACGGCCGCGTCGCGCAGTTCGTGTTCGCGATGGAGGTCAAGTCGGTCATCACCCGCCCCTCGCCCGGCGTCAATCTGACGACGCCCGGCTTCTACGAAATCTCCGGCCTGGCGTGGTCGGGCAACGGCACGGTAAAGCGGGTCGAGGCGTCGGCCGATGGCGGCGCATCGTGGGCCGATGCGGCGCTGTCGGGGCCGGTGTTGCCCAAGGCCCTGACCCGCTTCCGCGCGCCGTGGAACTGGTCGGGCGGTGCCGCCAAGTTGATCAGCCGCGCCACCGACAATACCGGCGCCGTGCAGCCGAGCCGTGCCCACCTTCTCGAAACCCGCGGCGCCAAGAGCGTCTATCACTGCAACGCGACGACCTGTTGGGCGGTCGCGCCCTCGGGCGAGGTCAGCCATGTCTACCTCTAAGACCGTCGCGCTGGTCGCGCTGATCGCGGCCTCACCAAGTCTCGCCGCGGAAACGCCGCGTCTCGGCCAAGCCATATCGCCGAAGGACTTCGCGGCATGGGATTTGAGCATCGGCCCCGACGGCGCCGGTTTGCCGCCCGGCAAGGGCACCGCGCGTCGGGGCGAGGCGATCTACGCCAAGAAGTGCGCGCTGTGTCACGGCGACAAGGGCCAGGGCCAGCCGAATGACCGACTGGTCGGCGGGCACGGTTCGCTGACCGGCGCCGGCCCCACCGTCAAAACGGTCGGCAGCGTCTGGCCCCACGCGACGACGCTGTTCGACTACGTCCGCCGCGCCATGCCTTTGGCCGAGCCGCAGTCGATGACGGCCGACGAAGTCTACGCGGTGTCGGCCTACGTGCTGGCGCTCAACGACATCATCGGCTTCGATGTCGTGATGGATGCCAAGAGCCTGCCCAAGGTGAAGATGCCGAATCGCGACAGCTTCTTTGCGGTGTATCCGAACAGCTTGGACTAGGCCTAGATTGGGTCCGCCAACGGCATCACGCGTGAAGCTAATAACGCGCCGCATGACCCTCGATCGTTGCGAACATGACGCCGAAGACGTTGAAATTGTTGACTATCATTGAGGGAGTTGGAGATGCCAAAACGACGTCACCCATCCTCTCCCGGTAAAATGCTGGTCGAGGAATTTCTGAAACCGCACGGCGCTTTCGGTGCACTACGGTTCTGACCCAGGGATAATGGACTAAGACATTTCCAATCTTGTGCTGTCAGCCGATCCCTAACTGCCGTTCGTCGGCGCCGGTTCCCCTCGTCGAAAACCATCTACGCCCCATCGAACCGCGCGCGACGAACGCAGGTGCACTGCCTAGGGTGCGCCCACCGATGTCTCACGGCATCGGTCGCAACAGCCATTACTGAGGGAGCAAGCGATGTCCATCCAAGCCATCCGTTCCTGCGCATTGTCCGTCGTTACCGCTGCCGCGCTCGGCGCCATGTCATTTGTCGGCCCGGTAAATGCCGCCGAGGCCAAGAGCGTCGCCGTCAGCTACGCCGATCTCGACCTCACCAGCGATGCCGGCCGCGCAATGCTTGAGCGTCGCATCGACCGCGCCACCGAGGCGGCTTGCGAAGGCGCCAAGGCCAATACCGGCACCCAGATTCAGAACAAATATCGCACCTGCCTGGCCGAGGCCCGCGCCAACGTCGCCAAGAAAGTGCAACTCGCCATCACCTCGGCCCGCGTCGACAGCGTCGCCGAAGCAAAATAACGCGCCGATCCTCCTCCCCAGCTCTCGGCGTGACCCCGGAGCCCCGCCGGCGATGGCGGGGCTCGCTTTATTGGCGGCACGGTAGTTCGGGGTCAGAGTAAAAACCGGGTTTTTACTCTGACCCCGAATTCCTATCACGCTTGACGAACGCTCATCGGCGCACCCGCTGTTCGTGCGGCAATCGTCAGCCGGCCGTCGACCCGGGCGGTGAAGGACTTCGAGCGAATGGTATCGACGAAGGTCCACTCGACCGTGACTGCGTCGCGCGAAATATCGAGCAGCGCATAACCGCGCGAGCCGAGCTCGGCGTAGACCAGGTGCGGATTCCGCTCCATCATCGCCTTGGCGTAGGGAACCGGCTGCGTCCCGAGGAACGATTCCATGCCGGGTTGGGTGGTCGACGCGGTGGTCACCTCGAAGGCGCGCATGGTCACGCCGTCGTCGTCGAAATGCTTGAAGCCCCAAGCGTTGTGCAGGTCGCCGCTGAGGATGATGGTGTTGTTGGCGTTGTCGCGAAGATCCGCGAGCAACTTTTGCCGCGCGCGGTGGTAGCCGCCACCAAAAGTATCGAGCGCGAATGGCCGCACCTGGCCGGGCAGAATGGGGCCCTGCGAAAACCGCGCGCTGTCGGCGCGGTTGGTGAGATAGGGCGTGCGGTCGACCAGCGTCATGGTCGCGACAATGGTCTGCTGACCCAAAATCTGCCACGGAATGCCGCGCGCCTTCGAGGCCGCAAGGGTCTCGCTCAGCCAGGCTTCCTGCTCGGGCCCCATGATGGTGCGCTCGCCGGCGATGACCTCGACGTTGAAGCGGTTGAAGTCGGGGATGAAGATATAGCCCTCCGGCAATTTCTCGGGGTCGCCCGCCACTTCGGCCGCGAGTGCGCGCTTCGCCGCCGGCGGATCCTGCGTCGTGTCGAAGGGAATCGGCCAGCCGCCACTCTCAGGGTCGAGCGACAGGTAGCGCATGAATTCGGATTCGAGCCCCGGCACCTTCTCGCGGCCATAGAGGCGCGTATCGATCATGATGATCGACGCCACGTCGCCAACGTCGAAGCTGCGAAACAGCCGGCCCTTGTTGTCGGGCTCGACCGGCCGCACCGGCATCCATTCGAAATACGCCTGGACCGCGGCGGCCCTGCGCTCGGGCCAAGGCCCTTCGCTCGTGTTGTGATTCTCGGCCCCGGTGGCGTAGGCGTTGTTGGCGATCTCGTGATCATCCCACACCGGAATCATCGGGTGACGACGATGAATCTCCTGCAAGTCGGGATCGAGCCGATGACTGCCGTAGCGCAGCCGATAATCAGCGACGGTGACAATTTCGTGATGCGGCTCGGCCCGGCGCATGCCGCGTGCCTGCTCCTCAGGCGTCATGTTCCAGGTCGCGTACTCGTAAATGTAGTCGCCGATCTGGAGCACCGCATCAATGTCGTCACGATCGGCGGCATGGCGATAGACGTTGAAGAACCCGCTGCCAATACTGGCGCAGCACATCACGACCAATTTAACGGGCTGTGCGCCGGATGCCGGGAACGTGCGGGTGCGGCCGATCGGCGACACGGCGCCACCGGCGAGGAAGCGATAATAATAGACACGTCCCGGCGCGAGACCGGTGACATCGACCTTGACGGTGTATCCGCGTGACGGGCCGGTCGACGTGGTGCCACTGGCGACGAGGGTCGCGAAGGCTTCGTCGTCGGCCATCTGCCATGCAACGGAAACCGCGCCGTCGGCCCCGGGTTGAGCCCGCGTCCAGATCACGACCGCAGTATGGGTGGGGTCGCCGCTGGCGACGCCATGGGTGAACGCGACCGTTGCCTCGGCCGCCGCCGCGCGATGGGCGAGGCCGGCAGCGGCGCCGGCGAACAGTCCGCGGCGACTGAGGGGCTCAATGTCGGGTGATGATGACACGGTCGCGTTACGCCAATAGGTTTCAGGCCGGAAACCCGTTAGGGCTTCCGGCCTGCGATCTAACGACCGTATCGCGGGCCGCGCAAGTGGCGCGGCTGATTCAGATCATTTTCTGGAGCGGCGACGACGGGCCGCGGCCGCGCCAAGGAAACCGATTCCGGTGAGCAGCACCGCCATCGTGCCCGGCTCGGGCGCCGCGCCATAGGTGCCGACGATGGCGAAGAACAGATTGTCGGCCGGGACTGAAAACGTCAGCGTCGGGGTGCCAATCGTGCTCATGGCAAAGATGTCCGACGTGGGCGGCAGGTTGTCCGCCAGCGGGCTGACATCAGGCAAAGAGAGGATTCGGCTGCGTCCAGAAATTCGTCACGCCATTTGTGTTGGCAAAAAAATATGGCCCGAGAACGTGATGTTGATATCCGTCGCGAGATCGAAATTGATTCATTGTTTCAAAGAGATAGTCAGCACTGTCGCAGCGGCTTCAAATGTCGAGAATTCTTGCCAAACCTAGATGAGTTTAATCGTTTGAATTCTCGCTTTGATAGTTTCTCGGCAACGGCGATAGGCGCCCGAGCCCTGGCAGCGTAATGGCCAAGTCAGTCGGATCAATGCCGACAACGAGGCCGAGCACGTTGACTTCGAGCCCTTCGTCCCACGCCAGCAGCACACCCGCGGCGCCGAGGAGCGAGACCTGAAACCCGGTGCCGCTTGGCGCCGCGCCGACGATGTTGCCGTTGAGGAGATAGTCCTTGCCGATGGCGCGGCCCGGCATCGACAGGCGCAGCGACGGTATCTCGCGCGCCAGATGGGCAATGAAAGTGTTGCTGTTGGGCCCGGGCCACATCCGATACTCCCATTCGTGGGGGTAGGATTCGACCGCGGCCGGAAGCACGGCAATGATTTTCTCGGCTTCGGCGCCGCGCACATCCTGCAGCAAAACCGGTTTCGCGCCGAACCACGGGCGGTCGGGCTCCGTCGTGTCGGTTTCGTTGATGGTCGATCGATTGCGCCTCAGGTTAAAGCCCATCACTTCGTAGCGCTGATAATGAGTAGCGCCCGCCGGTTTGACCGCGATCCAGCAGTGATCGCCGAAGGCGCCGCGCCAGCGCACAGTGGCCGCGGCATAGACCTGAACCACCGCCGGCTCGAATTCGCCCGGCTTCGGCGCGTGGCCGACGGACGGCGCGGTGCGCCAGTCCTGCGCCAGGACGCTCGAATCGAACGTCAACTTCACCAGCGGCCCGAGCGCCAAGGCAGCAACAGTGAGGACGAGAAGCCGCAAAAGCCGGCCAAGGCGCGTCGCAACGTGTCGCACGTCAGTTTTCCCAGGTCATGATATCGCCCACATTTTATCGTCTCGAAAAACAAGGTCATCCGTTTTCGTTCACGATTTCAGCGGCTACCGAATTCGGGCGTAATGCTGCAAGATTGTGGCTTCCCAAGGGAGAGGATGATGATGCGCAGCCTTCTGATCGCAGTTTCGATCGCCCTATGTTCCATGACGGCAACCGCCGCGCCGACGCCGCCGGTGGTCCGCCACGACATCACCGCCGCGCTCGACCCGGCGACGCAGCGCCTGACGGCAACAGACCGGCTGACCGTTCCCGGCGCCCTGGTCAGCCCGAGCACGACGTTTTCGCTCAATGCGGCGCTCAAGGTGCGCAACCTCACGCCCGGTATCGAGCTCGACGTCATCAAGTCGAAAGTCACCGGCGCCTACGTCGGCATGGATCGCGACAGCGATCGCGGCGAAACGCGGGCGCGGGTCAATGTCTATCGCCTCAAGGGCGCCGCGCCCGGCAAGGACGTGAGCCTCGAACTTGCCTACGACGGAAAGATCGATACGCCGATCACCACGGTCGGCGAGGAGTACGCGCGCGGCTTTAGTCAAACCCCGGGCTTGATCGAAGCGCGCGGCGCGTACCTGGCGGGCTCGACGGTGTGGATTCCGCAGATCGAGGGCGCGCTGGTCACCTATCGCCTCGCCGTCGAGATGCCGAAGAACTGGAAATCGGTCAGCCAGGGCCAACGCACCGAAAGCGGGCCGAAGGGCGCCATGTGGCGCGACGTATGGGAGATCGAGACGCCGACCGAAGAGGCGCACCTGATCGCAGCATCCTTCACCGAGTACACCCGCGATGCCGGCGGCGTCGTGGCGGCAGCGTTCCTGCGCACGCCGGACGAGGCGATTGCCGCGCGCTATCTCGAAGTGACCCAGCAGTACATGGACATGTATCGGGCCATGATCGGGCCGTACCCGTATTCGAAGTTCGCGCTGGTCGAGAACTTCTGGGAGACCGGCTACGGCATGCCGTCGTTCACCCTGCTCGGCGAGCAGATCATCCGCTTCCCGTTCATCTTGCATTCGTCGTACCCGCACGAGCTGCTGCACAACTGGTGGGGCAACGGTGTGTTCGTCGATTTCGCCAGCGGTAACTGGTGCGAAGGGCTGACGGCCTACCTCGCCGACCATCTGGTCGCCGAGCAGAATGGCCAGGGCGATCTGCACCGCCGCGACATTCTGCTCAGGGTGTCGGACCACGTCACCGACAAGACCGATTTTCCGCTGTCGCAGTTCAAGAGCCGCTACAGCCCGGCGACGGAGGCGATCGGTTACGGCAAGACGGCGATGGTGTTCGACATGTTGCGGGCGCAGATCGGCGATAAAGCGTTCGTCGCGGGCCTGCAGCGGTTCTATCGCGACAACAAATTCCGCCCGGCCTCATTCGACGACATCCGGATCGCCTTCGAGGCGGTCTCCGGCCGCGACTTGAAACCGTACTTCGAGCAGTGGGTGACGCGCTCGGGGATCCCGGACCTGCGCCTCGCACGCGCCGAGACCAAGGGCAATCGCCTGACCGTCACGGTGACCCAGCAGCAGAGCGGCAAACCCGTCGCGCTTGATGTGCCGGTGGTGATTCACGCTGGCGGCAAGGCGGTGCGTGAAATCATCGCCTTCTCCGGCGCCGGCGCCAGCGAGACCCGCACGTTCGATCTCGCCGCGCCGGCCGAGCGGATCGAGGTCGATCCCGCCTTCAACGTCTATCGCCGCCTGAGCCCGCTCGAAGTGCAGACCAGCCTGTCGAAGGCCTTCGGCGCCGAGAAGGCGTTGATCGTGCTGCCCTCGACCAGCGAGGCCGCGCTATACGCGGGACTGGTCAAGTCGTGGGCCAAGGCCGGGCTCGACGTGGTGCGCGATTCCGAGATCAGCGACTTCCCCGCGGATCGCGCGGTGTGGGTGATCGGCGCCAGCAACAAACTGGTTCCGCTTATTGATGGCGCCCTAAAGGCCGAGGGGGTATCGCTCGATGCCGACGGCGCCATGATCGCCGGAACAAGATACGCGGCGGCGTCGAAGAGCCTGACCGTCGTCGCACGGCACCCCAAGGCGCCGGCGTCGGCCGTGGTGTTCGTATCGGCGACCACCG
>VGEM01000138.1 GCA_016869315.1 Alphaproteobacteria bacterium
AGGCGTTGTGGCGCGACGACGGCGCCTATGACCTCATCGTCGTTCTGGGTCACAACGACGACCCGCCGATTGCCGGATACGGCAGCGCCATTTTCCTGCATGTTGGCCACGACGACGACCGTCCGACGGCGGGATGCATCGCCATTGCCCGCGAGGACTTGCGCTGGTTGATCTCGCTGGCGACGCCCGAAACGACGATCGGCGTTTACGCGGCCTGAGGTTGACGCGCGCCAAAGATCGCCGTGCCGATCCGGACATGGGTTGCCCCAAACGCGATCGCCACGTCGGCGTCGCCGCTCATGCCCATCGACAGCTGGGTCAGGCCATTGCGGCGGGCCAGTTCGCGCAAGAATGCAAAGTGAATGGCCGGGTCTTCGGTCAGGGGCGGAATGCACATCAGGCCGACCACATTCAGCCGACATATGTCCCGACTATGCGTGACGAGAGCGGCGAGGTCATGAGGATCGACGCCGGCTTTTTGCGGTTCGCGCCCGGTGTTGACCTGTATGAAGCAGGAAAGCCGTCGTCCCTGGGCCGACATTTCGGCGGCCAGCTTGTCGGCCAGTTTCACCCGGTCGAGGGCGTGGATCGCGTCGCATAGTCGAACCGCTTCGCTCACCTTGTTGGTCTGCAGCGGGCCAATCAGATGTAGCGTCAAATCGGGCCATTGGCGCTTAAGGGCCGGCCATTTCTCGGCCGCTTCCTGAACGCGGTTCTCGCCAAAGTGTCGCTGACCCGCCGCGATCGCTTCGCCGACGGTGTCGGCCGAATGGGTTTTCGAGACTGCAATCAGCGTAACGGCGGCGGGCTCGCGTTCGGCGGCGCGAGCAGCCGCGGCAAGGTCGGCCCGTACCCGGGCGAGGTTGGTTTCGACGCTCATGCGCTATGATGCCGTCATGTTGACCCGCTTCTCAATGTCCGTGCGCGCGCGATCTGTCAAAACCGGTCTGCCGCATCTTTGGCTGATGACCGACAGCGAACGCATGACGGATCCGGTCGCCGCGGCACATCGACTACCGGCGGGAAGCGCCATCATCCTGCGTCATCGCGCCGCTTCAGAGCGCGCCCGGCTTGCGATGAAACTCGCTCGCATCTGCCGCGCGCGGCGGCTGAGATTGCTGATCGCCGGCGACTGGCGTTTGGCGGCGGCCTTGCGGTGTGATGGCGTTCATCTGAGCGAGGCGGCGGCCCGGCGAGGACCCGAACCGGGACTCCGTTTGTGGCGACGACGACGGCTTCTGACGATTTCCTTTCACGGCAACGGATCGTGGCCCGCGGTCGCGTGCGACGCGACGATTCTTGGCGCCATTCTGCCAACTGCGAGCCATCCGGGCCGAACAACGCTCGGGACACTCAAGGCCGCGCGCCTCGCGCGTCAAAGACACGTGATTGCTCTGGGCGGGGTCAACGCCGCAACCCTAAAGCAACTGAACGGCATCCGACTGGCCGGTGTGGCGGGCGTCGGCTTCGCCGAAACGATCTAGAATTTAAGCTGCACGCCGACGCGTGCGCCGGTGCCTTGTGGTGCGGCGGCGCCTGGCGTCGCCGAAAGGCGGCCGGCAACGCTGGCGTCGCGCAGGCCGTAGAAGGCATCGGCATTGAAACGGATGCTTGGCGAAATCTGATAATTGCCGCCCAGCATCCACTGCGACGAATCGAGCCCGCCGATGGTCCGCGCCACGCCGGCGGATGCGTCGGATTCGATATACGTAAGGCGAAGGTCGGCATTTCCGGTCGCATAGCCGAAGCCGGCCTGCCACGATGTCCAGGTATCGATAACGCCGCGCTCGACGACATCGGTGAAGGCGCCGCGGACATAAAATCCGGCATAGCCGACGGCCGCGCCCATGTTCCAGGCGGTTGCGGGTTCGGGCGCAAACGTCGTCGGACGATCCGCGAATCCACCGAACACGCCGATCTGGCCGCCATAAAGTGACGTCGAATATCCGCCAGAAATGTCCTGTCCGGCGCGAACCGAGGCGAACGAATTCGAAATCGAATTGGAAATTGAGGCTGCGACCGGAGCGGCCAGGCCGACGGTCATGGAACCGTAGGTTGGGCTTAAAGAGCCAAGTGTTAATTTGGCTGTGCCCGAATCGTAGGACGACAACGCCAACGCCCTGCCAAGCGGGCGCGAGCCCACGACCATGTCGATCGGCAAATCCGCGGCCATTGATGGCGCGACGCTGCCGATCACTAGTCCGAATAAGCTAAGGGCGGTTCTCATGGGCGACGCAAAACCTTGGGATTGTGAATAAACGTGGCAGCGGGCCCTGGGTGGGTCAAGCTCGTCCACACGTTTCCCGTCAAATTGTGACAATTTGCTCACATCGACGGGCTGACGGCCGCGCGGAGAAATGCCCGGATGAGATCAAGTTCCTGGTGTTTTATCCACAGGATTTCACGCGGCTAACCTACTCTTTTTCCACTCGAATCGAGAGCGGCGCCGGCTTGAAGCTGGCGGCCTGGGCCGGGTCCCCGGCGCCTGCGTACACGGCGACGTTGGGGTAGCGATAGAGCGGACGGGTTTTGACGATTTTCGCCTGATCGAGCGGGAAACCCTTGGCGCCCGGCGGGCCAATGCCATCGCTGCGCTTTGCGCCCACCAGCGCGTCAGGCGCGGCGCCGCCGTCCACCCAGCCTTCGAGCGCCGTCAGCCAATCAACCGTGTCGACGCCGACACCGCCACGGCAGTGATCCATGCCCGGGATCAGGTAGAAGCGCAGAAACGAATCGCCCGAGATGCGCGTCACTTTGTCGAGGTAGTCGACGATCGGTTCGGCATCGAGCAAATCGTTGAGGCCCTGATAGACGATCAGTTTGCCGCCGCGCCGTTTGAAGTCGGACAGGTCGGGATTATTCGGCGCCTGGAGCGCGCCCTTGGTGAAGAGGCGGGGATAGTCGCGGTCGAGGTCGAAGGTGCGCGGCGAATAATTCGGGCCCGGATCGTAATCGAACCAGACATAGCGCAGCCGATCCTGTGCCATCGGTTCGAAGGTCGCGACGCTGCCCGCCTTGTCGCGAATGTAGGGCGCAAGATTCATCTCGGCGCCCGGCGCCATGCCCGGTGCCACGCGGAGACCGTTCTTCAGGAACGCGCCACGATAAATTCGCTCCAGTGCCGCCGTCTGATCCTTGGTCAGGCACGTATCCCCTTTTTGGCCGCCACGGCAGGCGAGCTTCGACAGATCGGGTTTGCACGCCCACGGATCGTCGATCACGCCGTCTTCGAGGCCATCGAGCTTATCGCACTGGCCGACGACGGCGGCGTTGATGGCCGGCAGTTGCTCGCGACCGACGATGGCGCGGCCCTGTGCGTCCATGTTGGCGAGCGTGCGCCAGAAGATGTTGATGTACGCCGGCTGCACGCCGGCCGGCGCGCCAGCGATGATGCCGTCGAATTCCCACGGGTACTTCTGCGCGAGCATCAACCCCTGTCGGCCGCCGGTGGAACAACCGCGCCAATAGGATTTTTTCGGCGCGCCACCGGTATAGGCCTCGACAATCGCCTTCGCGGCGCGCACCGCCTTATGGGTTCCGCGGAACGCGAGATCGAGTTCGCCTTCGACATTGTTGTAGGCCCATTCGCCCGATCGGCTGATGCGCGCCACCAGTTCGGCGTCAAGCGCGTCATCGTCGTGCGGCGCGCTGTGGCCGAGATCGGACACCGCGACCGCGTAGCCACGCGACAGCGGATCGTTGGCCGACTCGATCGTGCGCACACCGCACATGGTTCCGCAGCCTTCGAAGGCGAACTTTCCGTTCCAGCCCACATCAGGAATTCTGAGGCGGATGCCGACCTGCGGCGCGACATAGCCGCGCACGTCGCAGTACGCGGGCAGCTTGTCGGTCGCGGCGACATACTCCGTCGCGGTGAGGTGCGCGGGCGCATCCAGTACTTGCGCGAAATCGAGATTGACGAACGACTGGCACGCGGCCTGATCGGCGCGGACCGGCGTTGCCGCGACCGCCAAGGCCGCGATCACCGTGACAGACCTGATCATGGATCCCCTCCGAACTTCGCGTTATCCGTCGCCGCGCGTTTGGGTCTTGTTTGGTTTGGCGTGGCTTTCGAGAAACTCGATCATCTGTCCGGCAATATCTGTGCCGGTCGCCTCCTCGATGCCTTCGAGGCCGGGCGTCGAATTCACTTCCATCACGACCGGGCCGTGATTGGAGCGCAGCATGTCGACACCGCAAACGTTGAGGCCCAGCGTCTTGGCCGCACGCACCGCGGTCGAGCGTTCTTCGGGGGTGATCTTGATCGCCGTCGCGCTGCCGCCGCGGTGAAGGTTCGAGCGGAACTCGCCGGTGGCGCCCTGGCGCTGCATCGCCGCCACCACCTTACCGCCGATCACGAAGGCGCGGATGTCGCTGCCGCCCGCTTCTTTGATGAATTCCTGCACCAGGATGTTGGCCTCGACGCCGCCGAAAGCTTCGATAATGCTTTTGGCCGACGATTCGGTTTCGGCCAGCATCACGCCGATGCCCTGAGTGCCTTCCAGAAGCTTGATCACCAACGGCGTGCCGTTGACCATCTTGATGAGATCTTCGGGCCGATTGGTCGAGTGCGCGAACGCCGTGACCGGCAGACCAATGCCCTTGCGCGAGAGCAGCTGGAGACACCGGAGTTTATCGCGCGACCGGCCGATCGCGACCGATTCGTTCAACGGATAGACGCCCATCATCTCGAACTGGCGCAGCACCGCGAGACCGTAGAACGTGATCGAGGCGCCAATGCGCGGGATGATCGCGTCGATGCCATCGAGGCTTCGGCCCTTGTACCTCACCTCGGGGCGGTGCGAGGCGATGTTCATGTAGCACTTGAGGGTGTCGAAAATTTCGATCTCGTGGCCGCGCGTGCGCGCCGCCTCGACGAGACGTTTGTGGGAATACAGCGACGGATTGCGCGCAAGCATCGCGAGCTTCATGGCACCACTTCCTCGGCGAGGCTGTCCGGCGACATTAGCCGTTTCGACCATGAGCGCAAGTCTGGCGGAAGGCTAATTCGACAATTAAATCAGATAGTTGTGGCTGAGATTCCGGGCCCCGAGTCGGGCGCTTCAACGCTTGATCCTGCGGCGTTTTCGCTTCTTCTTGATGACGAAGCTGCGCCCCGGATCGACCAGATACCGCCGCCGCAAGGCCTGCCGACCGATCAACAGGCGAAAGCCCATGTGGTCGCGGTCGGTCAGCGTCAGCTCGATCGGATAACTCGACTTGCCGATCTTGAGCGTCGTCCGGATCACCGGGCGTTCTTCGCGCCGGCCACCGGTATCGGTGACGGTGCGGCGGTCGATCACCAGCGCGCGGCTTTTGATCTCGGGCTTGGCCTTGCGCTGCATGGGATGAATGCTGAAACGCACGTACGACGCGCCGTACTTGGTGAAGGGCCTAACGTCGAAGGCGTGCAACGCCGACGTGCGCGCGCCGGTATCGAGCTTGGCCTTGATCCGTTTCACCTTGAGATCGGGCAATCTAACCCATTCGCGCCAGCCGACGATTTTGCGTCGGGCTTTCATGCGCCACCAACGCGCTGCAGGGCGGCATCAAGGGCGGCATCGAGGGCCGTGACGTCCACAGCGAAGTCGGCGTTAATATGAACCGTGGTCGGGTTGGGCGGGAGCCCTGCCGCCGCGGTTTCTTCAGCGGTGACGGAGCGACCCTCGATGCGATGATATCGCTGCCCCACGATCGCCGAGTATCCAACCGTGCCGAACGTGCCGACTGTGTGTGGGGGCGCCATTTCGATCATCGCGCAATCCGGCGCGGCAAAAACCATGATTCCCGAGGCGGCGCCTAAGACCGATACATTTATTTCAGCCGTAGCGATCGTCCTGATTTGATCGATCGCTGAGAGCTTTTCGAGGGCGACTGGCGTGATGCCATGCCGTTCGAGCCGGGCGAGAATTTCAGGTTTGTTGACAAGCCGCCGCCACGCCACGCCCTCGCGGGCGATGAATATCCGAGAACGAGGTCCGGGTGTGGGCCGCAACAGGTGTCCAAGATTTTCACGAAGCGCCCAGATCGCTTCAGGCCATATCGCCGCCATGCCGTCGCTGGCACGATACATTGGCAACGAAACCATCCACGCTGCCGAGAACCGCGTTGGCCCGGTCATCGGAATTGGGATACGTCGCTCGGCAGGATAACCGAGCAAATCGAGAAATTCGTAATACGTGTTCGGCAGGTTGTCGTAGACGGCAATTGGCAGGCGTTTCAACTCGGGCAACCAATTGAGCACGGCAAGACGGAGTACGGCCTGGAACATAAAGTGTCCGAAATTGGCGAACCCGCCAAAAAAGACGCACTCCCTCGTCACCCGTTCTGCGCACTCCAAGACTGAAAAGAGATCGGCGCCGGTGGGGTCGAATCCCCGGGGAAGACCACCCAGCGAGATCGGCGGCGTTCCTTCTTGAAAAATCAAGCCGTCGCCGATCAGTCGAAAATCGCGGGAGATCACCGCCCCCTCGGGCGGAATCATCGCCACGTCAAACACCTGCCCCGCGAACATGGCTGGGCGCTTGATCATCAGCCCCTTGTATTTGTCGGCGACCAGCAAGAGCGGGTGAAGATAGAGCGTCTCGGTCTTGGATCGAGAAAGAGGGATGTACGATGCGCCAGACCTCGAACACCAAGACTCGAGCGACTCCGCCTTGAGTAGAGTGTTGGACAGCGCCGTCGTCATGCCCCACGCCTCAGGCTGTCGACGAAGATCTGAACGATCGACCCTGCCGCGACGAGTTTGTCGTCCGCTTCGCGCACGATCCGCACCTCGACGAAGGCCTGCTGCTGGCCGACCCCCGCGACCCGCGCATTGGCAATCAGCGCCTCGCCCGCCCGCGCCGGCCTGAGAAAGTTGACCGACATCTGCGCGGTGGCGAATGGCCGCTTACCGCCGCCGAACCAGGCGGCAACGCCGGCCGCGTCGTCGATCATGGCGGCGGTATAGCCGCCGAGCACGGTGCCGACCGGATTGTTGAGATGCTCGCCCGGGACATACCTGAGCCGCGCTTCGCCGCTCGTATCGTCGACGGCCAAGAGGTCGCCGCCCAACAGTTCGCGGGCTTTGATTCTGGGCAGTCGCGAAATGTCGACCGGGGGCATGAGAAAATGGCGCGCTCAGTTCTTTGCGCGATCGTAGCCGGCTTTGAGCTCGGCGACGAGGTCCGCGACCGATTGAACGCTCTTGATCGCGCGCACCCCCTGGCCGGCCGACCAGATGTCGCGCCACGCCTTGGTGTTGTCGGACTTGGGATCGCCCTTGCTGTCGAACTTTTTCTCGGCACGCACGCCAAGCTGGGCAGGATCGAGACCGGCCCCGACAATGCTGGGCCGAAGATAGTTGGCCGGAACGCCGGTGAAGTGCGCGCTCAGGATAATGTCTTCCTCGGTCGCCTCGACCAGCATCTGCCGGTAGCCGTCGGAGGCCATGCTCTCGGCGGTCGCGATGAATCGCGTGCCGATATTGGCAAAGGTCGCGCCCAAGACCTCCATCGCCCGAACGCCGCGACCGTCGACGACGCCGCCACCGACGATCAAAGGCCCGGCGAAAATCTCGCGCACCGCCGGCACGAAGCTGAAGGGTGTAATTGGCCCGGTGTGGCCGCCGGCGCCGGCCGAGACCAGCGCCAGGCCGTCGACGCCGGCGGCCAGCGCTTTCTTGGCGTAGGCCATCGAATTGACGTCGGCAAACACCAGGCCGCCATAGGCGTGGACGGAGTCGACCACGTCACGCGGCGTGCCGAGCGCCGTGATCACAATCTCCGGCTTGAATTCCAGCACCATGGCGAGATCGTCCGCGGCGCGCGCGTTACTTCGATGGACGATGAGATTGGCCGCCCACGGCGCGCCCTTGCGCTCGGCCGATACAGCGGAGCCAAGCTCCGCCGTCAATCGTTGCAGCCAGGCCTTGAGCTGCTCGATCGGTCGCGCGTTCAGGGTCGGAAACGCGCCGATCACACCGGCTTTGCAGGCGGCAATGACAAGGTCGGGGCCCGACACGAGAAACATCGGCGCGGAAACCACCGGAATCGACATGCGGGATTTGATGGCCGCGATCTTGTCGGACACGCTATCGGGCATATTGATTTCTCAGCTCCGTCTTCAAGACCTTGCCTTGCGCACTCAGCGGCAGGCGATCGACGATGGCGATGCTTTTCGGAATCTTGTACTTGGCGATCTGCCCCTGAAGTCTCGCCAGAAGCGCCGGCCCGTCAATCGTCTGCCCCGGGCGCGGCACGACGATGGCCTTGCCAACCTCGCCCCAGGTCGCATCCGGCACGCCAATCACGGCCACCTGGCCGACCTCGGGGAACCCCGCCATCGCATTCTCGACTTCGACCGGATAAACGTTTTCGCCGCCCGAGATGAACATGTCTTTCTTGCGATCGACAATGAATAAGAGGCCCTCGTCGTCGAGATAGCCGAGATCGCCGGTTTTGTACCAGCCGTCGAAGAACGCGGCCTTGGTGGCTTCGACTTGGCGCCAGTATCCGGGGGTCACGCCGCTGCTCTTGATCTGCACTTCTCCGACGGTTCCGGTTGCGACAGGAATGTTCTTGTCGTCGGCGACGCGAATCTCGGTGTGCATGGCGGGCCAGCCGACGGCGCCGGGCTTGCGGCGCGCGACATCGGCGCGAATGGTCGTGACACCGAAGCATTCCGTCATGCCGTACCCGGGCGTGAGCTTGAGGCCCTTGGCGGCCCAGGTGTCCATCAGATCGGGGGTCGCCGGCGCGCCGCCGCAGGCGGCGAGACGCAAGGTTGGAAACGTCGCGGCCCCGAACAAGGGATGGCGCGCCATCATCAGCCATTGCGTCGGCACGCCGAGCGTGTGGGTGACGCGGAGACCGGGGTCGCTCAAATGTTTGAGCGCGCTTTCGGGGTCCCACGTCGCCATCACGGCAAGAGTCCCGCCGCAATGAAACAGCGGCATGGCGTAGGAATTGAGCCCGGCGGTGTGGAACAACGGCGCGGCCGTCAGCGTCACGCAATCCGCGCCGAGATGGCCGTTGAGGGTGGTTTGCATCACGGCCAGCAGTGTCATGCGCCAG
>VGEM01000139.1 GCA_016869315.1 Alphaproteobacteria bacterium
GTCGCCTTGAGGGCGCCATAGACGACAAAGCCCGATATCAGGGCGAAAAACACGCCAAACAGCGTTCCGGCCAGCTGCGCGGCAAAGGTCACGCCCCCGAGCCCGCCGAATGCCTCAAGGCCGAACACGCCACACAGAATACCGCCCATGGCGCCGCATAAGCCGTGCAATGGCCATACGCCAAGAACGTCATCGAGCTTGAGCCGATCCTGACAGGCGTTGAAGGCGTAGACGAACAGCGCACCGGCCAGGGCGCCGGTTGCCAGCGCACCGACGGGATGCATGACGTCGGACCCGGCGCAAATCGCGACCAATCCTGCGAGCGCGCCATTGTGGACAAAACCAGGATCGTTGCGTCCGGCGACCAGCGCGGCCAGAACGCCGCCCACCATCGCCATCAGTGAATTGACGGCCACCAAACCCGACATGGCCTCAAGCTTCTGCGCACTCATGACGTTGAAGCCGAACCAGCCGACCGAGAGAATCCATGCGCCGAGGGCGAGCCAGACGATGTTCGACGGCGGCATGCCGACCGGCGTGCCGTCGGGGCGATAACGACCCTTGCGATTGCCGAGAAGAATCACGGCGCCGAACGCAATCCATCCACCCATCGCATGGACGACAACCGATCCCGCAAAGTCATGGAACTTAGCGCCAAAGAACTCCTCCATCAGCACCTGGAAACCGAGATTCCCATTCCAAGCCAGACCTTCGAAGAAAGGGTAGATCAATGCTACGACCAGGAACGTTGCAATCAGTTGCGGGTAAAACTTGGCACGCTCGGCGATTCCGCCGGAGATAATCGCCGGTATCGCAGCCGCGAAGGTGAGCAGGAAGAAGAATTTGACCAGGTCGTAGCCTTGCGGCGCGAACCCCGTGCCATCGCCGCCGACAATGACTTTGGCGCTTTCAAGAAACGAAACGCCATAGGCGAGGCCGTATCCGATGAAGAAATAGGCGATGGTCGACGCCGAGAAGTCGACCAGGATCTTGACCAGCGCATTGACCTGATTCTTTTTGCGCACGGTGCCGACTTCCAGAAAGGCAAATCCGGCGTGCATGGCAAGAACCATGATCGCGCCCATCATGATGAAAAATGCGTCGGCACCCATCGAAATCCTCCCGCGTAATGGCTGGCGTTGAGCGGACAGCGCGCGCGCCCTCTGGGCCCGACCTCACGGTCGGCCAGTGCGGCTCGCGGTTCTCCTCCGCTCTCGACTATTCAAGATCGATGCCGCTCGGAGGCCGTGCAGAAAAACGTTGGAAATTCAGATAGTTAACAAAACTTTCTGTGGATAAACCTGTGGATAAAATCTAGGCAGCTGGCCATTTGATGAGCATCGCTCGCGCAGACTGGCCAAATATTGTGCACCCAATCGCTAGTCGAGGTCATCAGGCCGGCGGGAGCCGACCAACCAGGCTGACAATATTTCCGGCAGAATCGCGGAAATGGGCGATGCCGCCCCCCCAGCTTTGACGCTGCGGCGGAGCCATGAATTCGACCTCCTTGGCGACAAGATCGGCATGGGTGGCGTTGAGATCATCGACCATCAAACTGACCCCTGAGAAGCGTCCAACCAATTCCTCATAGGCGGGGTGCTGGGGCGCCATGCGCTCAAGCGCGAGCTGGGCGCCGCCGATATCAAACAGCGCAAACGGCCCCTCCGGCCCCCCGGACTTGACCGGAAGGCCCAGGGTATCGGCGTAAAACCCAAAGGCCGCGGCAAAGTCACCGGCATAGAGCCTGACGGTATGCAAGCGGAACCGGACCGTTGGATGATCATGGCTGTGGGCGTGATGATGATCGTGATCGTGATGGTGATCGTGGGGTTGATCGTGCGGCATGATTGGGCGATGACTGGTGGAGACGAGGCGCAACAGGCATTGCGCCCGTTGAACCATTACGGAAAGCGACCATGACCGACAGTCTCCGCCATATCAACCCGCCAACCCTCACCAACTCACTGGTCGTCGGCTACTCGCAGGTGGTCGCCGCCCGCGGACAGATGGTGTTCATCGCCGGTCAGGTGGGTTGGGATGCCACCGGCAAGATGGCCACCGGTTTCGACGCCGAGGTCCGCCAGGCGTTGGAAAACGTCAAACTGGCGTTGGCGGCGGCGGGGGCGACGACGAAACACGTGACTCAAGTTCGTTACTTTCTCGTCGGGCTGACCCGCGAACGCATCGAGACGCTGTCGAAAGCCCTTCGCGATGTCTCAATGTGGGACTGGACAAAACCCCCGGCAGGGACGCTGGTTGGCGTCGAGAAGCTGGCACGACCCGAATTCAATATTGAAATTGAATTGATGGCGGTGATCCCGGATTGACGGGCGCCCCTTAAGGAGATCGCCATGACGTTGCCACCCGAACAAGTGTTTTACGTATCGCCGGACCAAATCCAGACTTGGCGCGATTCCGCCCAAGCCGTCGTGGTCGACGTCCGCGAGGACAACGAGTGGCAGGAGGCGCACATTCCAGGCGCGATCCTGATGCCGCTGTCCACCTTCGACCCGGCCAAGATTCCGAATCTGGGGTCAAAGCACCTCGTGTTCCATTGCCGGAGCGGCCGGCGCTGCGGGCTGGCCGCCGAAAAAGCCGTTGCCGCGGGCTACAAGGGTGTCATCAAGCGGATGGAGGGCGGCTTCCTCGCCTGGTCGGCCGCCGGCTACGATAGCGAACCGGGATGATCGCGAGAGCGATTCCGTGAACACGCCGACTGCAGCCAAACGCGACCCTCTGGTCGGGCGCGAGGTTAATCGAATCTTCTTGGTCGTCGTCGACGAATCGGAAGAGTTGAGCTCGGCGATTCGCTACGCCTGCAATCGCGCCCGTCGAACCGGTGGCCGGGTCGCGTTGATGTGCGCCTACGATGTGTCGAGCGACCTGCAGACTTTCGCGTTTGTCGGCAATGCCATCGACCAGGACGCTCGGGCTGCCGCCCAAGCCAGCGCCGAACGCCACGCCGAACAGATCCGCATGACCACGGGACGCGATCCCGACATGTACGTACGCAAGGGCAATCGCCGCGAGGAGTTGTTCAAACTTGTTGCCGAACATCCCGAGATCAGCATCCTCGTCCTGGCGGCAGCGCCAGGACCTCGGCCCGGCCCGCTCGTCGAAGCGGTCACGGGAAAGTTTGCCGGCAAGATCAATATTCCGGTGACGATCGTGCCGGGAGAACTGGACACGGCCGAGATTGACCGTTTGACTTTGGGTTGAAAGCCCCTACCCTCGGCGACAACCCCGGCCCTTGGCGGGGCACGGAGGTAGGGAATGGCGCCGCTTGCGCCGGCCGAAGCGGATGGCGTGGAAACGTCTCCGCCGGTGGCCGACGACGTCAAGACAACGACGTGTTACATGTGCGCCTGCCGCTGCGGGATCAAGGTCTTCCTGCGCGACGGCCAGATTCGCTACATCCAGGGCAATCGCGACCACCCGGTCAATCGTGGCGTGCTGTGCGCCAAGGGCTCGGCCGGCCTGATGCAGCACTACTCGCCGGCCCGTTTGCGGAAACCGTTGAAACGGGTTGGACCGCGCGGCGAAGGGCACTTTGTCGAGATCGAATGGACCGAGGCGCTCGACCTCGCGGCCGCGTGGCTCGGGCAGATTCGTGCGACCGACCCCAAGAAGCTTGCGTTTTTTACCGGCCGCGACCAATCGCAATCCCTCACCGGATGGTGGGCGGCAAAATTCGGAACACCCAATTATGCCGCCCACGGCGGGTTCTGCTCGGTCAATATGGCGGCGGCCGGAATCTATTCGATTGGCGGGTCGTTATGGGAATTCGGCGAGCCCGACTGGGAGCACACCAAGTACCTCATGATGTTCGGCGTCGCCGAAGATCATGACTCGAATCCGATCAAGATCGGCATCGGCAAAATCAAAGCGAACGGCGCCAAGTTCGTATCCGTCAATCCGGCACGGACCGGCTATTCGGCTGTGGCCGACGAATGGCTTGGCATTCGGCCCGGCACCGACGGGCTGTTTGTGTTGGCGATTGTTCACGAGTTGCTGAAAGCGGGCCAGATCGATCTCGACTATCTTGCCCGCTACACCAATGCCCCGTGGCTGGTCATCGCCGAGCCAGGGGCGCCGGACGACGGCTTGTTTCTGACGGACGCTGCTGGCAACCAATTGCTCTGGGACCGCCATAGCCAGTCTGCCGTGTCGGCCTACCGGCCGGACACCGTTCCGGCCATGAAAGGCCGTTACAGCGTCAGCGGGCGCAACGTCACACCCGCCTTTCAACTGATGGCCGAACGCTACCTGGACCCGAATTATCGGCCGGAAGCGGTAGCCTCGACGTGCGGGATTCCGGCAGCGACGATCAAGCGCATCGCGGCGGAACTGGTGGTCGCCGCCTTCGATCAACAGATCGAATTGCCGATCGCGTGGACCGACTGGGCGGGCCGCAAGCATGACCGCATGATCGGCCGGCCCGTGTCGATGCACGCCATGCGCGGCATTTCGGCCCACAGCAATGGGTTTCAAACCTGCCGCGCCATTCACTTGCTGCAGATGCTGCTGGGCTCGATCGATGTCCCGGGTGGTTTTCGCTACAAGCCGCCCTTTCCCCGTCCCTGCCCTCCAGGACCCAAGCCTGCCGGCAAGGAAGGAAGCGCACCGAACACCCCGCTCTCGGGCATGCCGCTTGGATATGTGACCGGACCTGAAGATCTCTTGATCGACGGCAACGGTCAGCCGCTGCGCATCGACAAGGCATTCTCGTGGGAGAGTCCGCTGTCGGCCCACGGGGCAATGCACACGGTCATCACCAATGCGGCGGCCGGCGATCCCTATTCGATCGACACGCTGTTCGTGTACATGGGAAACGTCGCGTGGAACTCGGCGATGAATACGCCCGCAGCCATGGCCGCGCTGACCGCCACGGGCGCCGACGGGCAGTACAAGATTCCCCATTTCATCTATTGTGACGCCTACGATTCCGAGACCGTGGCCTTCGCCGATCTGGTATTTCCGGATACCACCTATCTCGAACGCTGGGACTGCATCTCGTTGCTGGACCGTCCGATCTCGGATGGTGACGCGGCAGGCGACGCCATCCGCCAGCCTGTGGTCGCGCCCGATCGCGATGTCCGCCCCTTTCAGGATGTGCTGCTCGAGCTGGGCGTCAAACTTGGTTTGCCGGGAATGGTCACCGCCGACGGCAGCCCCGCGTACCCTGGCGGCTACCCCGATTACATCGTCAATCATCAGCGCGCGCCCGGCCTTGGTCCCTTGGCCGGATGGCGTGGGGTCTCGGGGGCCGACCACGGCCGCGGCCCGCCGCACGAGCAGCAGCTCGAAGCTTACATCGCCAACGGCTGCTTTGGCCGGTTCGAGATTCCGCAGGCTGGACGTTATTACAAGATGGCGAACGCCACTTATCTGGCCTGGGCCCAACAGTTCGGTTTCGTCGATAGCGACAAGCCCATTGTGTTGCAGCTCTATTGCGAACCCTTGCAGCGCTTTCGAAACGCAGCCCGCGGCCATGGCGCGATAAAGCCCCCCGACCAACATCGCGAGCGGATCGAGACTTCATTCGATCCCTTGCCCACGTGGACAGCACCGCTCGGCGCCAATCACGCCAACAGTGCCCAATACCCGCTTCATGCCGTCACGCAGCGGCCGATGCACCATTATCACTCCTGGGGATCGCAGAACGCCTGGTTGCGCCAGATCACGTCCGAGAACCGTCTTTTCATCCATCGCAATACGGCGCAGCAACGCGGCATTTCCGATGACGACTGGGTCTGGATTGCGAGTCCGGCGGGGCGGGTCCGTGCCCGTGTTCGTCTGGTCGACGGCGTCAACCATGACACCGTTTGGACCTGGAACGCGATTGCCAAGCGCCCCGGCGCTTGGGGATTGGCAACGGATTCTCCCGAATCACGGCGTGCCTTCTTGCTCAATCACCTGATCGAAGATCGCCTGCCGGGATCAGGGCGGCTGTCAAATTCCGATCCAATCACCGGGCAGGCCGCCTGGTTCGACCTCAAGGTCGAGGTCAGCCGGTGTGACGATCAGTCCGATCATGCCCCGACGCAGAATTTTTCTGCCCAAGCCAAGGCACCGGGCACGCCGCCGCCGGTCGAGACGCTTCGATACGGCGAGAATTTCAAGGTGCGCGCGCCATGACGGATCTGCCAGCAGCCGGCGGCAAGAAATTGGGCCTCGTGATCGACCTCGATACCTGTGTCGGATGCCACGCTTGCGTCACCAATTGCAAAGAATGGAATACGGGCGGTCATATGGCGCCCCTCACGGACGTCAATCCGTATGGCGCCGGCGCCGACGGCGTGTGGTTCAATCGGGTGCACACGTATGAGATAGCACCCGACGGCGATCCTGAAGCGGGGTGCGGCCGGACGCTTCACTTCCCGAAATCGTGCCTCCATTGTGAGACGCCCGACTGCGTCACCGTCTGCCCAACAGGAGCCTCCTACAAGCGCGCCTCCGATGGCATCGTCCTGGTCGACGAAGCCAAATGCATTGGCTGCAAATTGTGCGCTTGGGCCTGCCCTTATGGCGCGCGCGAGTTCGACGTGTTCGACGGTGTGATGAAAAAGTGCACCTTGTGCATCGACCGAATCTACAACGAGAACCTTGAGGACGCCGACCGAGTACCTGCCTGCGTTGCCACCTGCCCGACCAGCGCGCGTCACTTTGGCGACCTCGGCGATCCAACGTCCGCGGTGTCGCGCCTCGTCGCTGACCGCGGTGGTATTGAACTGATGCCGGATCTGGGATACCGACCCGTCAACCGCTATCTGCCGCCGCGCGCCAAGCACACGGCGACTCCGGCAACGCCGAGCCGGCAGGATTCAGTCACCGGTGATCGCCTGTGGGCGATGCTCGATCGCCTCTTGTCGCGCTAACCACATCGCATGTTTCCGGCTCCGTCAGTCATCCTATTCACGACCCTATCCGGCGCCGGCTACGGCATGGCTGCGGTCGCCGGACTTCTGGCTGCCCTTCAGCCGGGCCTGATCGATTCGCTTGCCTTGCCGGCCATGGCGCTCTCGCTTGGCCTGATTGTTACCGGCTTGTTGTCGGCGGTCGCCCACCTCGGCCGGCCTGCACGCGCTTGGCGCGCGTTGTCACAGTGGAGGTCAAGCTGGCTGTCGCGCGAGGGCGTGATGGCCTTGGTTGGGTTCGGCCCGATCAGCGGCTTCGCCGTCGCCTGGTTGTTCCCGACGGTTGACCTCGGACCGCTCGGACTATGGGGCATCGCATCGGCCATCGTTTCGGTTGGCACCCTATTCACGACGGCGATGATCTACCAGAGCTTGAAGCCGATCGCCCAATGGCACCATTCGCTTGTTGTCCCCGGATACTTGATCCTTGGCCCCATGACCGGCGCTTTGGTCATCCAAGCATTGATTGCCGCCCATGGCAGAGTCCCGGCAAGCATCAGCCTGATTGCCGTGACCCTGGTCGTCGCGAGCGTGGTGGTCAAAACCGCCTATTGGTATTCAATCGACACACAACGGCCCCGATCGACCGCATCGGCCCTCGGCTTGGGAAACGTGACAGCCAGCAGCATGGAGTGGCCACATACGGAGGAAAATTTCCTTCTCAAGGAGATGGGCTTCGTGATCGCACGCCGTCATGCCCGCCGTTTGCGGCACATGGCGGCTGCATTGGGCGGCGTCGGGCCCATTGTCCTGACGGTTATGGCGATGAGCTTCGAAGGCGCTATTGTCGGCTGGGCCTGTGGCCTCGCCGCCGTTCTGGCATTGGCCGGTGTCGGAATCGAAAGATGGCTCTTCTTCGCAGAAGCGCGTCATACGGTTGCCTTGTATTATGGCCGATATCCAACTTAGGTTCGGCGCACGGTTTAACGATCGACCGATTCGCGACTCCGTGGCAATGCGCCGAGAGGTGGAACAAGCTTGCGAAGTGCTCAACACTTCTTGGCACTGATGGCGATTGGCGCGGGCTTGTGGAATGGGGCCGCCGTGGCCAAAGACGCAACCTCCCTCGCCTCCTCGTGCCGTATGTGTCATCTGCCCGGGGGTGCGCGGACCGCGGTAATTCCTTCCCTTGACGGTGCAAACGGGACTCGATCAAGGCTTCCTTAGCTGCATTTAGGACCGGCGAGAAACCGGGGGTCGTCATGCGCCGCCTGGCCGAGACCCTCAGTGAGGCCGAAGTCGACGCGGTTGCGACCGCGCTCGCGGCACCAGGCGCTCGACCGTGAGCATCGGGCTTTCACGACGCCGATGGTTTACCGCAGCCGCGGCGACGGTCGGGACCGCGGCGTGTATCAGTACGTCAGCGCGAATCGTCGTGGTCGGCGGCGGGTTTACAGGCGCCAGCGCCGCGCGAACCCTGAAGGAGCTGGACCCCTCTTTGAATGTCACGTTGATTGAGCCAAACCGGCAGTATCGTTCCGCCCCAGGTACCAATCTCGTGATCGCTGGCGAATGGGACCTCGACGGCTTGTCGGTCGGGTTTGACGGGTTGAAGCAGCTCGGCATCGACGTCATTCACGAGACCGTATCGGCGATCGATCCTGATCGAAGGCTGGTCCTGATCGTCGGTGGTCTTCAATTGAACTACGATCGCCTTATCGTTGCGACCGGTGTTTCGCTGAGATTCGAGGCCATCAATGGCCTCTCACTATCAGCCGTGGAGCAGGTTCCGCACGGGTGGTGGCCGGGCGAACAGACGCTGCTCTTGCGACTACAAGTCGAATATATGCCAGACGGCGGGACATTCGTGATCTGCCCTCCAGCCGGGCTCTTCCAGGGGCACGCCGCGCCCTACGCGCGCAAGTCTGATTGCGCATTGGATATCCCGGCACAAACCGAGGGCGAAAGTCCTGATCGTCGATCCTTCCGAATCCTTTGCGATGCAGGATCTGTTTCGCGACGCATGGGCCAGGCAGTTTGGCGCGAGAATCGAGTGGACAGGATCGGTCAACCGGAGAATTGCCAGGGTTGATCCCTTGGCGCGATCGGTCACGACAGAATTCGGCGATACGTTCGGTGCCGACGCACTCAACGTTATTCCGCCGCAACGGG
>VGEM01000140.1 GCA_016869315.1 Alphaproteobacteria bacterium
CTTTCGCTCACCGCGATGCAGCGCGCCGCCGCGATGGCAGCAGACATCGCTCAGGGCGTGCGCCTGACCGGCGGCATCGCGAAACAGCACCACGTCTGCCCCCAGCATGCGGACACCCAAGGGGCGCGGGCCCACTTGGCGGGCGCGAGCGGCGACGTACCAATTATTCAGAAGCATGAGGAGGCTCCATGGGAACAGATCATATCATATACGTTGCTGGCCCCACATGCGATCATCGGCCGACAGAATGAGAGAGGGGCCCATGAGGACGCTGTCGGTACTTCTTGTCGGGATCGGCTTGTGCGGGGCAGCCTTGGCCGAGGACGCCGGCGTCCGCGCCTTCCATGACAGCTTTTTCTCAGCCTGGAACACGGGCGATCTCTCGGGCCTCGAACAAAGCCTGACCGCCGACACCGTCTATCATCCGATGAACACGACAACCATGTCGGGACGCGACGTGGTGATGGCGTCGTATCGCAAATTGCTCGCCGAAAATGCCGTGCAGATGCTGGTCGCCCCGGAAATCCTCGATGCCGAAGGCGACCGTGGGTTGATGATGGGCATTTACACGGCCCTGATGACGCCGAAAGCCGGCGGCCCCCCGGTCAGCCGCGCGGGCCGGTACTACATGGAATTGCGCCGCGAGGACGGCGCGTGGCGCATCAGCCGCGAACTGACGCAGCCGACTGCCGACACCAGCGCAACGACATCGCCGGGAGCGGCCATTACGCAACGGGGCGAAACCCAAATCCTTCGGGATTTGAACCGCGCTGCGCCGTCCAAACCCGTGCTGCCCCCGATCCCCGACGGCTCGGGATACGCCGCGACCGACCGACCGTGGACTTTGTATCAGCCGAAGGTAATGAAACGCCGGTTCGCCGACCTTGTCGAAGGCCAGACGCACTATTGGCAGGGCGGACCGGCGAAATCGAAAAAGCGTCCGTTGCTGTTCATGCATCCCGGCCCGCAGACCGCCCGCGTGCAAGTACCGCTGCTCGACATTCTGGCAGAAGACCGCAGGGTCTACGCCCCCGATCTGATGGGCATGGGCGATTCGTCGCCGCCTGTGCCGCCCGGCGGCGGCGATCCCGATATGACCTACTATGCCGACGCGGCACTGCGTTTCGCCGACAGCGTCGGGCTCACGGAGTTCGACCTGATGGGCTCGTCGCTCGGCGGCTACGCCGCGGTCGAGATGGCGCATCTCCAGCCGAAGCGGGTCAAGCATCTGATTATCAATCGGCTCAACGTCATGTCGGGCGAACTGCTCGATGCATTTACCAAGTACCATGGCCCAAAGGTCGCGCCCGACCAGCAGGGCCTTTACGTCATGTTCCTGTGGAGCCGCCTGAAGGACCTCTACACCTACGTGCCGTGGTTTCAACACGACGCCAAAAATCTGCGCGGGCGCGGTCTGCCGCCGCCCGAGATCATGCACATCACCATGGTCGAGCAGATGAAGATGGCGACGACACAGTACCTCGCCTTCAATGCCTATTGGCGTTATCCCATCGCCGAACGCTTCGCCGCCCTGAAAGTACCGGTGATGGCGGGTTCGGACGGCGTCGCGATATTGCCGTCGGCCAAGGCCTGGGAGCCAAAGATTACCGGCGACGTGATCGAAGCCCCCGAATCCCAGCTCCGCGTGACGGCCGATCTGGCGCGCGCTTTCCTCGACCAGTGAACTCGCTTTCCTACTTGCTTGGTACCTGCGGCCCTTACGTACCAGGTACGTTAGAAGCGTGAGAAGACTTGGCGGCACAGAAGCCGACCAGCGCGACCGTCGCCGCGACGCATTCCTGAATGAGCTGGCTCATCTGCAAGTCATCACGCCCGTCGATCACCGCACCGAAGGCGCGGCCGATCGCAATCATGACCGTCCACATGGCCGCGAACGCGAAACATGGCAGGCGCCAGCTCGGTTTCCAGAACCCATAGGCCACGATCAGCGCCACGGCGATCCAGTGACCGCCAAGGCCGGCGCGCACGATGGTCGCGGCAACTTGCTCATTGAGCTGCCAGCCGAGACGCGAAATCGAGCTCGGATCGAATCCGACCTTGAGGCCTTCGTAGCCGAACGCCAGCGCGATCAGGCCAAAGGCAATCCGCGCGATCCAAAGTTTCCCCGAGGCGCTCACGACGCGGCCGCCGGTTGGTTTTTCGGGAATGCGAACCAGACAATCGCGAGCAACACCAGGCCGGTCGACTCGTCGCGAAGCTCCTCAAGATTACGCTCACTAACGCCATCGACTATCAAGCCATACAGTCGAAACACCACCACCGCGCAAACCATCGCCAGGAGAAACGTGACGGCGTGGAATTCGTAGCGGCGCCACGCCAGTCCGACCCACGCCGTCAAGGCGAGACTCAGGAAACCCATGCCGTATGTGACGCGAATGGTGGTGATCGCCGTTGGACTATCGAGCACGGTCTTGAAGCCGTCGGACGTCCCGACCGGATCGGAGACGAAAAGATATCCGATGAACGTATAGAGCAGCGCGATGAACAGCAGCACCGCGCGCACGGTCCACACGCGAACTTTGCCCAAGACGTTCGCCTCCTCGTCAAAATGGCTTGGTGACGCCAAGAAACGCCATCACGGCCGACGAACCCCAGAAAACGTAGACCACCGGTTTCGCTTTGGCGAGCGCGCCGGTGAACAATGTCTCGACCTCCGCATTCGCGCCCTCAGCGGCCAGGCGCCGGAACCCCAGCACCCACAGACCGACGAACGAGCGCAAAACCAGGCCGAGGGCCACAATCACGCCGAAGACCATGACCTTGAGAGCGAGCCAGCCGCCGCCGAACCAGGCTCCTGTCACGAGCGAATACGCACCGGCCAGCACCATGGCTGGGGCCACCACGTACCGCACGCCGTTGTCGATGCGGCGGAGTAGTTCGCCGCCCATCGGCCCCTTGTTGAGGTAGACCAACCACGACACCACCAGCCAGACGAGACAGAACACCCAAACGGCGGCGAGCCAGTTCCCGGTCACCGGCGACAGATCCAGGTTGGCCGCTAGCTGAAAGCCGACGGCCGGAAACACGATCAGGCAGCTGCGCGGCAGCAGGTCGATTTTCAACATGGCGGCGAGGAACCGCCGGCGCTCGTCGATCGGCAACCCCGGTTTCGCGATGTAGTGCGAGGTAACGTACACGCCCCAATCGGGCCCCAGCCAATAAATGGCCAGCAGCACATGCAGGAAAACGAGGGTGTCGTGGAGGGTCATCTCGGTCCTCGCCGGCGTTCGCGCTCAAACATGCCACGCTCAATCATCGCAATTTACCGTACGGCAAGCTAGGCTTCGATCATGCGAGTGCTCGTTGCCGCGACATTGATCTCGATTGGCGTTGCCGCCTCGGCAGCGGCGGACCTGTCGTTCCGCCTTGGCGTCACCGCCATGCCGCCTCAGCGCGCCAATCCGTTCAAGACCACCGGCGTCACCTCGGCGTTCGTGCTGCCGGCGATTCACGACTCGCTCGCCGCCATCGACAACGACGGCAAGCTGCAGCCGCGCCTCGCTGTCGGCTGGCGAGCGATTGATCCGCTGACGTGGGAATTCACGCTCCGCGACGGTGTCAGATTCTCGAACGATGAAGAACTCACGGCACAAGCTGCCGTCGCGACCTTTGAAACACTGGCAACCATCAAGAACTCAGGCTCGGTCATCGCGCGCGAACTCAACAACATCGTCAGCGTCACCGCCAGCGACCGCCTGACCTTCGTCATCAAGCTCAAGCAGCCGAACGCCGTCCTGCCGCAGCACCTGTACAACCTCAATCTCGCCCCGCCGGCGTTGATGGCGCAGGTCGGCATCGACGGCCTCAACGACAATGCCGTCGGCACCGGGCCGTTCGTGGTCGAGAACTGGCAGCCAAATCTGGTCACCATGCGCGCCAATCGTTCCTCGTGGCGACCGCCCAAGGTAGATCGATTGGAAGTGCATGCCGTGCCCGATTCGATCGCGCGCGTTCAAGCGCTCATCACCGGGCAAATCGATGCCGGCATCGCCGTCGATCTCGACCAGGAAGCGACCATGACGGCGGCAGGCTTGCGGCTGGCACAACGCGCGCCGCAACGCATCCTGACGATCGCGTTCTACACTCTCGATCCCAAGTCGCCGTTTGCCGATCCCCGCGTGCGGCTTGCCGTCAATCTTGGCGTCAACATGAAGCTGATCACCGACACATTCCTGCAAGGTCGTGTCGGCCCCGCCAGCCAAGGCGCATTGCCGAGCGCACTCGGCTACGACCCCGAGCTCAAACCGTATGGCTACGATCCCGATCGCGCCCGCGCGCTCCTCACCGAGGCCGGTTATCCCGAAGGGATCGTGTTTTCATATTCGTTTGTGCCGGGGACGTTGCCGGGCGATTCCGGCATCATGCAGCAGATCGCCGCCGATCTCCTCAAGATCGGCGTGACCATGAAAATCCTCCCCATCACCTACGCGCAATTGGTGCGCTACACGCTGCAAGGCGGCTGGGAAACGGAAGCGGTGCTCCAGGATTTTCCGGGAAATTCCTACGACGGCCTGAGACCCTACCAGCGCGGCGGCCACACCTGTAACGGCACGTCACCCTGGCACTGCGACCGCCGAATCCAGCCAACGATCGATGCCGCGGAAACCGAGCCCGCGTTGGAGAAACGTATCGACCTGACCCGCGAGGTCATCCGCCACTATCACCGCGAGGCGACCACGCTTCTGCTCTATCCGGTGCTGGGCCTGGACGGGATTGGTCCGCGCGTTAAATCGTGGGTGACGTGGGGCGATCAGATTCGCTATGACTTGCTCGAAGTGAACGACTGAAGGCATACCGATGGCGATCCAATCCTGGAGCTTTGGCGACATTACCGTCAGCAAGGTCGTCGACATGATCGAGCCGTTCGACGCACGTCGCGCTTACCCCGAGGCGGATCTAACCGAGTTCGACAAACACCTCGACTGGCTGACGCCCTATTTCTACGACCCGGCCCAGAAGGCGATCATCCTCAGTTTTCACGCCTATCTGATCAAGACACCCAAGAATGTCATTCTGATTGACACCTGCATCGGCAATCACAAGAACCGGATGCCGATGCTGCCGTCATGGCATCAGCGTACCGACGCGGCGTGGCTCGGCAATCTCGCCGCCGCCGGGGTCAGGCCCGAACAGGTCACCCACGTGATGTGCACGCACCTTCACGCCGACCATGTCGGCTGGAACACGCGCATGGACAACGGCCGCTGGGTGCCGACGTTTCCGAATGCGCGTTACGTGTTCCACAAGGACGAGATCGCGGCGGTGCAGGCGCGCATCGGCCAGGATTCCTACAACTCGCCGTCCTACATCGACAGCGTTCTGCCGGTGATCGAGGCCAAGCAGGCCGATCTCGTGTCGACCGATCACGAAATCCTGACCGGTATCCACGTCCGCCCGACGCCGGGGCATTCGCCCGGCCACTATTGCGTCGAGTGCCGGTCGGGCACCAGGCGCGCGGTGATGTCAGGCGATCTCATTCATAACGCAGTGCAGGTCGCCCACCCCGACTGGATCACGGTGTTCTGCGCGGATAAGCAGGCGGCCGTCGATCAGCGCACGAAATTCATCGATCAGCACACCGACCAGGACATCACCATCTTTGCCGGTCACTTCGGCGGACCGACGGCTGGGCGGTTTGTCACGGCGAAGCGCGGCGGGCGGAAGTTTCAGGTGACGACTTAGCGCAGCGCGCCGCCTGCAAACACACCGGCCGAGGCGGCGACCAGGCACAGCACGACCGATCCCGCGACGTTGAACGCGACTGCGCCCCACTGCCCGGCTTGCATCAATGTCAGCGTTTGGATGCTGAACGCGGAAAACGTCGTGAACCCGCCGCACAGGCCGACGGTGATGAACAGCCGGGCATCGTTCGACAGCGGCCAGGCCGGACTCATGGCGAGCCCGATCACGAACGAACCGACGACGTTGACGATCAGCGTACCCCAGGGAAACGCATCGCCAAAGCGTGCCGCCGTCCACAGGCCGACGCCGTAACGCGCAGCGCCGCCGACCGCGCTGCCGAGAGCGATCCAAAACGTCGTGGCCATCGAATCCTCACCCGCACAAGCACCGCCAAGCCGGGAGGATCGCACGGGGCCGAAACGCTGGCGAGATCAAGCGAGCGTCAGCGTGCCGCCGATTTCATGCCTTGCGACCCCGGTTCTCGAGCAGCGCTTGTGGCGAACAGCTCCCTGATTTTCGCCGCAACCAGTTCCGCAGGGATCGGCTTCTGCAGGCAGGCCGAGGCCCCGGCATCAATCGCTTGCTGCACCGTGATGTCGCTGAAACCGGAGTAGAGCATGATGGGAATGTCCGGTCTGATCGCCTTGATCCGCTTGATGACGCCGACGCCCGTGAGCTTCGGCATGATCTGATCGGTGAGAACGATATTCCAGCTCTCGGAACTCTCACGAAACAGCTGGACCGCCTCTTCGGGATCGTAGACGGGCAGCACTTCATATCCCATGAGGCTCAGCATCTCGGACATCGCGTCGGCGAGATCGATCTCGTCGTCGATGATCAGCACGCGTTCGGTGCCCGACACCTTCACCGGTGCATCGACCAGTGGCGTCACCGTCGCCACTTGGGATTCGGCCAATGGAAGATAGACGTCGAAGGTTGTGCCGGCCCCCACCCGTGACGATACGATGATTGCGCCATCATGCGCGGCCACGATGCTGGCGCTGATCGCGAGACCAAGGCCATTCCCCCGCCCCTTGGGCTTGGTGGTGAAAAAAGGCTCGAAAACGCGGTCGATAATCGCTTCCGGGATACCGGGACCATCGTCCGCCACGGTTATCGCAAGGTAGCGCCGACCTGCTGACATACATGCTGCCGGATTCCTGGCACATCCAGGAATCCGAAGTCGACCGCCTCAACCGCCGCAATCGGCAGCGCGGTTTGCCCACGGTCGAGCCGATCTACACCCGCGAAATCGCGAAATCGTCGCTGAAACGGATCAAGCGCCAGGATTACGGGGCTTGGTTCGAAGCGGCTGACGGCATCCGCGCGCGGTTCTGGAATGCCGGCCATATCTTGGGCTCGGCATCGGTCGAACTCGCCGTCGCCGATGACAATGGCGACATCAGTATTCTGTTTTCGGGTGACATCGGCAGCGGCGATAAGGACTTCCACGATCTGCCGGCAGGGCCGCGCGGCATCGACTTTGTGGTGATGGAATCGACCTACGGCGGTCGCCGCCGACCGTCATGTTCGCCCGAGGCGCGACGCAAGATTTTGGCCCGCGAACTCGGCCGGGCGATCAAGGCGGGCGGCATGATCCTGGTTCCGGCCTTCGCCGTCGAACGCACACAGGAACTGCTGTTCGATCTCGACGTGTTGTTTGATACCCGGGCGCTGCCGTCGATGCCGATCTTCGTCGATTCGCCGTTGGCTAAGCGCGCGACCGAAGTCTTCGACAAACACCTCAAGCTGGCCCACGACGGCACTCACCCGTTCCATCGCCCCAATTTGCGTTTTGTCGCGAACCAGGAGGACAGCAAGAAACTGAACCAGCTCCGCGGCGGCGCGATCATCTTGGCGGGCTCGGGGATGTGCGACGCGGGACGCATTCGGCACCATTTGAAAGCACACCTCGGGCGCAGCGATACCACCGTGCTGCTCGCAGGCTACCAGGCGCCTGGCACGCTGGGACGCCTCCTCATCGATGGCGAACGCATGGTGCGTATTCACGGCGAAGAGGTCGGCGTCGCGGCGCGCATTCGCATGCTCGATCATTATTCGGGCCATGCCGACCACGCGGGCCTGGTGCGCTGGCTTGAACAACGCGCACCGGTGGCCTGGGATACGTTTCTCGTGCATGGCGAAGACGACGCGCGCTCGGCGTTGGCCGAGTCTCTGATCGTCGCCGGCATCGACAAGGCGCGTATCCGGCGACCGGTGCATGGCGAAGTCGTCAGACTGTCGGCCGCATCGGGTGCAAAGACCGTGTCGGTCGACGCGACCGTCAATCTTGCCGGCAACGTCGCGCGCGACTGGCACAATACCTACGCCAAGACCGTGATCGATCTGCGCAAGACGCTCGATTCGATGCCCGACGACGAGACACGGCGAAAACTGCTCAAACGGATGGACGACGCGCTGGTTAAATCGGGGCGCAAGCCACGGCGCTGATCAGGAGATCGGGGTCAGAGTAAAAACCCTAGTTTTGCTCTGACCCCGATCTCTCTACTTATGCGTCTCAAGCCAGTGGCGCCGTTCGTCGCTGATCGTGCCCGACAACAGGCCGCGATAGGTTTTCTCGAGCACGTCGGGGCTGACGCCATATGATTCGGCGATGGCGCGGACGCGGCGAATGATTTCCTCGATCCGCTCCGGCACAACGACAGCGTCCACGGTTTTCTTGAACTTGGCCGCCTGCATGACGAAGTGATGACGTTTGCAGATCAGCGCGGCGATCTCGTCGTCGTATTTGTCGATATGGCGGCGCACGTCGGCGAGGCTCTCGCACTCGATCCGCCAGTCGCCCTCCTTCGCGCCGCTCATCGCCGCCTCAATAGCTGTGTTCGGCGAAGGCCTTGCGGACATCGCCCGCCCAGGCACCGTGGTACGACGCCAGCATCCGCTCGGACGGTGTTATCCCCGAGGCGGCGATCTCCTGCAAGGGGACGAGGAACTTGATCTCGTCGGTTCCGGAATCATTGATCCGCCCGCGCCCGGCCAATCCGGACCGTGACAACTCCAGGAGCTGAAGCGCGATCTCCTGAGCGGTGCGTCCCTTGATCCTGGCCTTCAGGGCCTGGGCCGGCACGTCGCGGTAAAGCTGCACGCGGTCTTCCGCCGACCAGCCTTTGACCAGATCCCATGCCGCATCGAGCGACGACTGGTCGTAAAGAATGCCGATCCAGAACGCCGGC
>VGEM01000141.1 GCA_016869315.1 Alphaproteobacteria bacterium
TGGCCTTGATGTCGGCCAGGGTGCGTGGCGGCGTGAAGGTGACGTAGGCCATTGCCGCGGCCTTTTCCGGCAACGTGAGCGATGCGCCCGCACTATTAATTTCCTGGAGCGAGAACTGATTGGGACTTGGAAATTGCACCCAGGGTTCTGTCCGATCCGGATTCAAATCGTGAATGGTTTTTTTCAACACCAGCATGAGCTCGGCCAGCATTTCAGCCGCGTTCGAACCCATGTGAGAAACGCTGACCGACGCCGCGCGTCCGTCGACTTTGGCGCCGAACATGAGATTACCGGCATGCTGGTTGATGGCGCGCTCGAGACGCGTGCCGTCGAGGACGATTGCCGCATCGGTCGTAAAGCCCGCGTCGAGGCACAGCAGCGTGCCGTTGCCGGTGGTCTCGTCCTCAAGCACGAGATGAAAGACAACATCGCCGGCCAGCGGCTCGGTGCGCAAGGTCAACAGTTCGGCCAACGCCAGCGCCAGCGCCACGCCGGCTTTGTTGTCCATGATCCCTCGGCCGTACATGATGTTCTTGTCGCGATCGATGTGCCCGGAGAACGGATGGTGTGTCCACCGCGAAGGATCGCCCTCGGGGACCACGTCGAGGTGAGCGTTGAAAGCCAACGAACGGCCGCCGCCACGTCCTGGAATCCTGAGGCAGATGTTGACCCGATTGGGCACATTGCTGAATGGCGGCTGAGCCCCCTTGAGCTTGGCGAGATGGGCCGGAACGAACGGAACCATGATCGGCCTGAGGCCGCGCAGGATCGCGTGACGCTTCACGGAATCGATCATCTTATGTTCGAGTTCGAACGGGCTTGGGATCCGGACCAAGCCCGCGAGCAAATCGATCCAGCCCGGCAAACGTTGAGAGATCTCGCGATCAAGATCGATCATGTCACGACACGCTCCGACGGGGCCCCACGATCATTGCGTCGCGGGTGTTGTAGTCGATGCGCCTTTCGGAGACTATGGAAAACCGTACCATTGCCATGACCGCCACCTCAGACGACTACTATTATTCGAGCCGCCAGCGCGGGATCGATCGCCGGACCAAGGATCTGGTGACGCGCCGCTGCCTTGAACACGTCAGAGGGTCAACGGCATTGGATTTGGGATTTGTCGACGATCTGTGGAGCGGGCCATTGCTGGCGCGCGGTTTTAGTGTCGACATCGTCGACTGTGACGTCAGCCACATCGCAGAGGCAAGGCGGCACTTCGGCGGCAATTCGCGCGTCACGATTCATCACAGTCGGTTCGAGGACTTTGACCCGAAGTGGCGCTTTGACACGGTGATCGCCGGCGACATGCTGAGGTACCTGCAGGACCCCGTCGCATTCCTGACACGCGTGCAGCGTTGGATTGCGCCCGGAGGCACGCTCATCGTCACAGTGCCGAACAGCCGGTCGTTGCATCGACGCATTGGCGTGCTGATGGGATTGGAACGTCATCCAGATCAACTCAACGCCCAAGACATCAAGGTCGGCAATCTTCGCAATTACGATCGATATCAGTTGCGCCAAGTTCTGATCGACGCAGGCTGGTCGCCGGTTGAATTGCGCGGCTGCTTTCTGAAGCCGCTGTCGAGCGATCAAATGAGCGGTTGGACCGATGCAATGCTTGCGGCGTTTCTCGCCATCGGCGACGAGCTGGAGGATTACGGTTGGTTCCTGTACGCCGTCTGTCGCGCGGACGGAACGCCATAGCTCAATTTCATCAAGGGTCGGACGTATGGTGAGCGACAGCAGTGAGAAAACGAACCTCGAGGCGATTGCCCATCGTTACCGCGATGTCGGCTCTCCGTCGGAACACGCGGTGCGGCGCGCCGCCGTCGAAGTCGTTGGGCGGTTCATCCCCCCGGGAGGATCGATTCTCGAGCTGGGATGCTCGGAAGGGTACATGACGTTTTTGCTCTCTCACCTCGCCAAACGTCATGTCGTGGTCGACGCGGCCGGCCATTTTCTCGCCAAGGCCAAAACGACGGCCCCGGCACATGTCTCGTTTGTTGAGTCTCTGTTCGAGGATTTCGAGCCGAACGAGTCCTTCGACGTCGTGGTGATGTGTTACATCCTTGAGCACGTTGCCGAACCGGAACAATTGATCGCGCGCGCGCGGCGTTGGCTAAAGCCGAACACTGGCGTGATTTTTGCCGCCGTGCCCAATGCCCGCGCGTTATCACGACAGCTTGGTCGGGCGCTGGGCGTCATGAATGACCTCCACGAAATCACGCCTGCCGAAGAGGAGCATGGCCACCGGCGGACCTATGACCGGGCCATGCTCGACAGCCACGTTCGGGGCGGGGGCGCCGACGCGTTGTTTCGCGGCGGGCTGGTGGTGAAACCATTTGGGACAGGCCAGCTCGACGCCATGGTCAAAGCCGGGATTATTTCGAACGAGCATTTCACGGCCCTCAACCATCTCGCGATCGAAATGCCGGACCTGAGTCACACGATCTACACTGTCGCCCGGTGACCCGGATACGCCTTCGGAGCAAACCATGACCGGCACCCACGTAATTTGCGGCGGTGGGGTTGCGGGATTGGCGGCTGCGTTGTGCCTGGCCGATCGCCGCGACGGCAAATCGATTATCTTGGTCGAGCGGTCCGATACTCTTGGCGGGTTGTTGAGGACATTTGACTACGGCCCTCATGGTCGCTTCGACTGCGGCATGCATTTTTGGACGGAAACCGGACACACCGCGTTCGATCAACGTGTTCGCGGCCTCCTTCCCGGCGACGCCTGGGAATCGCTTTCGGGGACGCGGCGCGATCTCTCGGGTCTGTTTTTTCGTGGCCGACTCCAGGTTCATTCGCAGTTCCCGGACTTGCGCACGTTGCCCGACCCCGAACGAAGCGCATGCCTGGCCGATTTTTTCGACCATCTGAATCGCCTCGGTGGGCGAATGCCGTCGAGCCCGGCATCGGGCGAGTCTTTTCAGACTCACGCCCGCCGGCGATTCGGGCGTCTGATCGCCGACAACTATGTCATCCCGATCGCCGAACGAAATCACGGCCTGCCCGGGAGTCAGTTGGATGCCATGGCACGCTTTTTGCCACTGCTCGATCGAGTCATCATGTTCGACGAGGGCGCTTTCGGTGACTTGATGAAGTCGGACGTTTTGCGCGGTCTCCTCGCCTTTCCCGAGCAACAACGACTGCCGGCGCAATATGCATCGAAGCAGGGCAGCCTTTACCCGCGCGAGTACGGCATTGGCGGAGTCATCGCGGCGCTGGCCGCAGAATTGAAAAGGCTGGGCGTCACCATCATGACCGGGGCCCAGATCACGGCCGTCGCCACATCCGGTCGGACCGTCACCTCGGTAACTGTCCGCCAAGGCGCCACAACGCTGAATGTCGGCCCGATTGAACGGCTGGTCTGGGCGAGCCCGGTGGTCGGTCTCGCGCCGCTGCTTGCGATCGAGCGTGGCCTTAGTGCGCCGGTATCGATGCGCCGCACTGTCTTGATCCACCTCGCCCTCGCGCATCCGCCCGAGATTGGCGGCCTCTATTGCTTCTTTGTTGGCGATGCGACCCGCGGCACATATCGGATGACCAATTATCCCGCCTACTGCCCGGCCGCGGCGCGCCCGGGGCATTACCCGGTCACGCTCGAAATGATTGTCGATACCGGGCGATCGAAGGATCCCGCCGCGCTGATCGCCGATGGCATTGCCGACGCACGCACCTTTGGCCTGCTGCGCGATGGCGAACAGCCCGTGTTCAGCGCCGCCGAAGTGTTGCCGTCGGGGTTCCCGACACTTGCCATTCCTGCCATCGCCGCCTTCAATGCGGCCCGAGCCGCTGTCATCGACCGTGCGCTGAACAATCTGACGCTGACGGGCATTCTCGCGCGCCCCGATCTCTTCTTTCAGACAGATATCTTGCGCGACCTCGTCGAAACCCTCAACGGATAAGGTCATTTTCCAAGTCATCGGGAATTCAGTGCTCGCTCCTTCTCGGCGATGATCTCAAGCAAATGGCCGCATACCGAAGAGGCGAATCGCCGCTCGTCGCCGAGAATTTGCGCGACAAACTCCCGGCCCGCCGCGCCGGCCATGTCGCGAAACGCCGGCTCGCGGCCGACGCACCCAAGCAGAACTGTGTCGGGCGACGCCTGAGAGCGACGCTGGCATCGCGACACGAGGTGCCACGAGGCGACGGTGATATTGGTTAACCCAGCACCACGACTATTGGGGGCGACTCGCCAGATTCAAACCACAATGTCGCGATTGCTGATGTCGTTGATCTGCTCTGATCCGGTTGTCGTGATCAATGTCAGATCTTCGAGATGTGACGACCCACCCGCACCGGCTTCGAGCAGTGGGCAATCGACGCTCAACGTCATGCCTACTTCCAGCACGGGATCGCCCGGTTGCGGCAGGCTTTGGCTGCCGTCGCGGTCGTCGTGAAACAACCCGACCGAGTGCGGCGTGAAGGAGATGTTGTAGTTGACCCCCATCTTTCGAAGCGACTCTTTCCCGGCGGCGCGGATTTGAGAAAACGACACGCCGGGCTTGATAATTTCGCGCACGGCGTCCCACGACTTGGCGGTTGCCGCCCGCACCTTTTTCATATTTGCGGGTGGATCGCCGATGTAGACTGAGCGCGCATAGTCGCCGTGGTAGCCGGCAAACTCGCTGACGCAGTCGATCGAAAAGCATTGTCCGTCGTGAAATGTCGCCTGGTACGTTGGCGAACTCACGCGATCGATCACCATGAATACCCCGCGCCCACCGCGCCGCGCGACCGATGCGAAATAGGCCGCGCGCAGATCGCGCACGTCGCCGCCGGCGCGAACCGTCTGAACCGCTTCAAGGGCGGCTTCGCAATTGGCCTGGGCGGCTTGCCGCATCAAGGTGATCTCGACCGCGGACTTGACAGGACGGATGCGACGAAGCGCGTCATCGGCGTCGACCACTGTCGCGCCCGGCGCGGCCGCGGCGACAATCCGTTGAAC
The DNA here is from genome assembly GCA_016869315.1 of Alphaproteobacteria bacterium. GTDB lineage: Bacteria > Pseudomonadota > Alphaproteobacteria > Rhodospirillales > Rhodospirillaceae > VGEM01. Next base: position 4,958 of record VGEM01000141.1, read on the forward strand.
CGGAGGAAGGTCTACAGCAATGCGGCCGGCGCCGACACCGAGATCCGACAACGCCTTGCGCAAGGCGAACATGGCGCTGGCGCGTTCGGCGCGAAGCGCCAGGGTCGCGGCGACAGTATCGGCGCGCCCTTGTTCGATCGCATCAAGCGGCGCCTCGCCGCGATCATTGAAGATCACGAGCGGTGTGGCAGGAGGCTCTTCGCCGGCCGCAGCCTCGGCCGCCGGTGATGTGTAGACATAGACTGGATAATCCTGGCCGCGATGATCGAGAGCGACGGTGTAGTAATAGAGGAAGGCGGGCGCGACCAAGCTGAGCCGTTGCCTGTCGTTGCGAGTGATGATGGCATAGACGCTGGGCCCATGGCCCATACGGGTCGACGTCAGATCGAGGCCGGTCGCATGATAGACGTTGACGCCCGAGCCGACGATGATCGCGTCAAGACCGAGTTCGGTCATGACTTTTTCGGCCTGGGCGAAATTGATGCGTGGACCGAGGATCGGGGCGGGCAAGTTGACGGCTGCAACCGGGGCGGCGTGGGCGGTAGCGATTGCACCGAAGCCCGTGACGGGCAGCGATCCAATCAAACTGCGGCGGTCGATCATGGCACAGCGACTCCAACCTCTGGACGGTTGGAGTGTCGGCCTTCTGCGCGGTTCGCGCAAACGAAATTGGTACTCAAACTATGAGTCAGACGCCGAGAAATTCGCGCGTTTGCGTCCAGCGTTCCGCGGCGGCCGGCTGCCGTTTACGAAATTTCGCGTAATCTTCTTCGATGCCGAATCGGACAAGGTCGCGCTGGACCGGGGTCAGATCGGCGAGTGTAAATGTCATGGCAGCCTTGGCCGCGGCATGAATGGGGTCTAATCGCTTGAGGCGCTCGGCAAGACTTTTAGCAACGAGCCGCGCGATGGGTTGGCGCAGCGATGGATGGATCGAGTGCCACATTTCCGCATCCGTGAACACGTGGATCGGCAGCCGAGAACCGAGGCTGGGCATAAGCTCTGATGCGTCGGGAAATGTGCAGACCCGGGCCTCCGCACCCTGGTACGTGCCGGTCAGCGCGTTGAAGTATCCGGTCCAGTGATCGCCATCTAAGCGTGCCGTGAATGCTCTTGACCGTCCCGCAACGTCGGCTTTTGCTCTTGAGTAGGTGCGCACGAGAACGAATTCGCGCGAACCGATCGGTTGGAACGTCGGGGCGTCAACGTTGTCGTCGCCGCAGAGCTGCCGCCACAACTGGGCGACTGTCGCGGCCGATCGGTCACCCTTGAGATCAGCGACGTCGACGACCACGTGTCGTTCGAAAGAGTCCGCCAGGTAGGCCTCGGCGGCGGCGCCAGGTGTGATGTAGCGGGACACAGCATCGGCAATGCCGGCTTCGGGGGTGAAATCCTCAAATTTTTTCCCCAATTGCGGAATCAAGACTGCACGATACTGTCGAGCGCGGACTTGCGACACAAAACATTCAATCGGATCGCGGACGATCTGAATCAGCGTCGCGCGTCTGGTCGCGTCCGAAATAATCTTGACGGTCTTCGCATCGTCATAATCTTTGGTTGCGATTCCGACCACCGGTATCCAATCTTCGAAGTGCCGTCGATATGCATGAACATCGTCGAGCGATCTTGAAATGCTCGTGTAAGCGGCAACGTGCATTCTCGTATGCTGATTGAGATAAAATATTAGCGAATGGCTGGCATGCGCGTGGGGGGCGAGAAGCAAAAAGTCATACATGGACAGTCCATAGTGTCACAGAGCGTTTCCTCAGTTCGCGGGAACGAGAAGAACGAAATCGAACATTGGTAAAGCCCCTATGATATCGAACCACGACGGCGGAGATACGCACGCATGGCGCCGGATCGTCAAGTCATGCGTTTTCGGCCAGGAACCGGGTCCGGCGCACTGGCCGAGGCGGCCAAGAAATCGCGTTCGGGCGAGCCGTCAGCGGCGCGGTCGGCGCGCGCCATCCTTCGACATCACAGGTCTCGCGATGAAGTTGATCCGCAAGGGCGATCAGCCGAGTCGGGGGGTTCTGCACAACTCGAACAATCGAGCCATTCGAAAGACCATCCATCATGGCTTTTTTGTCGAGGCCGGCATCCACGAGCGCGGCCTGGGTCAAAGTGCGCCCATCTTTCATTTCGACCATCACAGTGCTGAGCAGATCGTGATCATTGACTTGCCAGTAGTCCACCACGTTCGCTTTTCCGGTCGGCGTGTTGAACGCGTGGCCAAGCGCCCCGGCGCCCGATGGACTGACGAGCAGGTATCGCGATCGGCTGACGGCGAACGCTTGAAGCAGCGACGAATTGGAGAGAACCGACAAATCGACGTATCCGGCTCTTGGCGGAAATGGCGTCATTCCGGGATGCCCAAGGCGCACCACTTGCCCACCAAGTTTGTCGATGACGTGATCACGCAAGGCGCGGAATACTTGCGGATCGGTGTCGCGAAAATTGCGCTTGATTGATTTGTATTGATACCCGGCTTCCCGATAGTGGATCGTGCAAAACCACGAGTCACGATCAAGTCCCAGTTCGCAGAGTTGGCGAGTCAACGTTTCCTCATCGTGCGGCGAGAACTCGAGAAACGACAACGGCTTGAAACTGCACAGCAATGGCGGCGGCATCATCGAGTCGGTCAGGACCATGTCGGGAGATTGCAGACCCTTTTGAAACCATGGCCCAAAAGCTTGTTTAAGCTCCACCGGCGCGAACAATGTCAGGAGGTTGAGGCTTGGCAGAGGCTCGGTCGCGGAGAACTGGATCACCCGCGCGGGACCGAATGTTCGTAAGAGGGGCCGTTTATAATCGCGATTGTCCTGGTAGAGCAGCGTCGTATCGGACCAAGTGAATTGGTTCGCGACCGTCTTCAGGAACACGAGAGCGTTGACGTAGTCACCGAACGATTCCACGGTGACTAGGCCGCAGAGCCTGAACGGTCGATCTTCGCGTTCGCCAAGGCCCACGAACCGGTTCATGACCCTTGCCTCGGCGGGCCGGCGCGATCACTTGAGGACATACACGGCGTATTCGTAGGGGAGAAAATCATGCCGAATGACAAACCGTCGCCCAAGCCTCCGCGTGATGAACGTGGCCAGCCGATCGAAGGGGACGTGGAAATGGATGTCACGGCGGCGGTCGACATGATCCGACATCACATTGAACGCGATCCCGCGGCGCGCGATCGCGAACGCCCGAACGAGCATTGACTCGAAAAATGCGAACATGTCGTCTTGGGTCATCGACAGCTTGAGCGTGAAGACTCCGTTCATCGCGACAAAGTCGACGTTCGGGTCATAGGTGGGGTCACGAAGAATGTCGACGCAGTCAAACGCGATGCCGGGGAACTTCGCGCGGCAATGCTCGACGAACTTCGGCAGCACGTCGGCCCCACGATAGCGGATCCACGCGATGTCTTGGCTCCGGATGTAATCGAGCAAGTGGCCGCATCCACATCCGAGATCGAGCAGTGTCGGGCGCTCGCCCGCGCGCTGTTCAGCGAGGTCGAGCATGACCTTATATCGCGCGTGCGCGTCTTGCTCCGTCCACCAGTCGACGCCACGGTAAGAGTCTCCGAACTTGTCAAAACAAGCGCCGATATGGTCGGCAAGTTCAAGATAACGAGGTTGGTTTTGCATTCTTGGACTAAGGTGGCCGGTGGCCTGAATGATGAGTGGGATCGACGTCAGGACCGCTCGGCAGGGCGCCGCTCTTTTTGTGTTGCGTTGATCCAGCCGATTATGCATCAACGCACCGGAATTCCAAAGAGCTGGCGCGAAGGCTCAGTGGACTGCCCCCGACCAAGAGATCGCCCAAGAAATCGCGATGGTGCTCATCAAGCCCTTGTCAGAATGCGCCACGCACGAATTCGTCGCCGGGTGCCTCTTTTCTTCCCG
>VGEM01000142.1 GCA_016869315.1 Alphaproteobacteria bacterium
CTTGTCCAAACAGAAGAAGCTTGGCAGCGGTGGTCGACGCCGTCCGTCCGACGAAGACTGACACGCCGATGCGCGTCATCTTCATGGGTACGCCCGACTTCGCCGTCGCCGCGTTGCGCCGCCTCTCCGACCATCACCAGATCGCCGCTGTCTATACGCAGCCCGCTCGCGCCGCCGGACGGGGTCAGAAGGCGCGTCCCGGTCCGGTCGCGGCGTTCGCGGCGGAACACAGATTCGAGGTTCGAACGCCGCCGTCACTCAAGCCGCCCGACGTTCAGGCCGCCTTTTCGGCGCTCGCCGCCGACATCGCCGTGGTTGCCGCCTACGGTCTGATCCTGCCGCGTCCGGTTCTGTCGGCGCCCAGGTTGGGCTGTATCAACATTCACGCGTCGCTGTTGCCGCGTTGGCGCGGCGCGGCGCCGATTCAGCGCGCGATCATGGCGGGGGATGCGGAAACCGGCGTCACGATCATGCAGCTGGAAGCGGGGCTTGATACCGGCCCCATGCTGCTCAAGGCCGCGGTGCCGATCACCGAATCAACCACGGCCGGCGACCTTCATGACCAACTTTCGACTTGTGGCGCCGATTTGGTGCTGGACGCGCTCGATCGGCTGGCGGCCGGTTCGTTGACGCCCGTGGCGCAGCCGTCCGACGGCATCACCCATGCCGCCAAGATCGAGAAGGCCGAGGCCAAGATCGACTTTGCACGGCCGGCGGCGGTCGTGCTGCGCCATATCCATGGCCTGTCGCCGTTTCCCGGCGCGTGGTTCGAGGTCAACGGCGAACGGATCAAGGTGCTGCGGTGCGTGATGTCCGACGGCGCGGGTGCTCCCGGCACCGTGCTCGACGATGCGCTCAAGGTGGCGACGGCTGCCGGCGCCATCCGCCTGACCCAATTGCAGCGGGCCGGCCGCGCGCCGATGGATGCCGCCGCATTGCTGCGCGGCTTCCGATTGCCCGAAGGAACGTCACTCGCGTAACGCATTTCTCGGCGGAGTAGATCCCCAGTTCGCCGTGAGACATGCGACCACGGAAAGAATCGAAGCGATCCTTCAATTCCAACAAAGCGGGAAACGCCCTAGAGTGAGGCATGTTCGGTAAGCGACGCAAAATTATCGGCAGCGGAGAATCGGTCTACATCTTCGAGCCGTCACGCGACGCGGCCGATGATTTTCTCGGCATGACCAACGCCAGCATCGAGTTTCACAGCCCGTGGGTTTTTCCGGCCACCGATGGCCGCAGATTTCGCGGTTATCTCGATCGCCTCGAGTCCGGCGGCGCGTACGGGTTCTTTATCGGCCGTCGAACCGACGATGCGCTGATTGGCGCCATCAACGTCAACGACATTGTCATGGGCGGCATGCGGTCCGGATCTCTGGGGTACTACGTCGGCGTCGACTTCGCGCGGCGCGGCTACATGACCGAAGGGTTGGGTCTCGTTCTCGACCATGCGTTCTCGGCGCTCAACCTCAATCGCGTCGAGTCTAACATTCAACCCGCCAATCAGGCTTCGATCGCATTGGTCAAGCGCCTTGGATTTCGCAAGGAAGGCTTCGCGCCCGAGTTCATGCAGATCGATGGCAAATGGCGTGACCATGAACGATGGGCGATCCTGTCACGCGAATGGGTGCAACGCCGCCGCGTTGGTCGTAAGCGCCAGTCCGTGATCGCCTGATGCCGCGGGTCAAACTGACGATCGAGTACGACGGAACCCCTTTTGTCGGCTGGCAACGCCAGGATAACGGACCGTCGGTGCAGGCCGCGCTGGAAGCCGCAGCGCTGGCCTATTGCCAAACCGAAATTCCGGTCACGGGCGCGGGTCGAACCGATGCCGGTGTCCATGCGCTCGGCCAGGTCGCGCATCTCGATATTCCGCGTGACGACCCGCCGGAGAAGATCGCCGCGGCACTGAATGCCCACCTGCGGCCGAATCCGATCGCCGTTCTCAAGGCCGAGATCGCGCCGGCCGAGTTTCATGCGCGGTTCTCCGCAATCGAGCGCCGTTACGAGTACCGCATTATCAATCGTCGCGCGCCGCTCGCGCTCGACGTCGCTCGCGCCTGGTGGTTGCCCATGCCGCTCGACGCGGCGGCCATGCATGGCGCGGCGCAAGTGTTGGTGGGCCGCCACGATTTCAGCACCTTTCGCGCCGCCGAGTGCCAGGCGGAGTCGCCCGTCAAGACACTCGATGCTCTAAACGTTTCGCGTCAAGGCGAGGGCATCGTGATCACGGCGCGCGCCAGATCGTTCCTGCATCACCAGGTGCGTAACATCGTCGGTACCCTCAAGCTGGTCGGCGAGGGTAAGTGGACGGCGCGCGATGTCGAGTCTGCCCTGGCCGCGGCCGATCGCGCCGCCGGCGGCCAGACCGCGCCGGCGATGGGGTTGTATCTGGTTGGGGTTGGTTATCCCTGACGATCGGGTCCCTGACGATCGAGGCCCTGACGATCCAGGATCGTGCCAAATTTTGCGACAAGATGCTTCGGTCGATATGTGGCATCGCGACGCCAGCGCTCAAAGACGCTCTCGTGGAGTTGCTCGGGCGTGTTTGGCAGCGGCCGATCCTTGGCGCCCAAGGCACGATAGAGATAGTGAATCGGGTTGCGGCGATCCTTGATGATTCGGCGCTCGAAATAGGCGCACGCGTCGGGGACATTGGCGGGCGACGCAAGACCTGACGGGTCGAGCGCCAATCCCGCGGCCGCAGCGCGGGACATGATCCAAGCAAATGCGCCGGCCGACAGCCCGTGAACTGGCGAGCCGCCGCCGACCGAATCGTGGCGGCCTGGAAACCACTTTTGTTCGACGCGGTGATCGATCTCTAGGCCATCGCGCACGGGATCGTCGATCAGTGTCACGTCGAACACCTTGCGCGGCTCGTCGATGGCGATGGCGTGGCAGGCATGCTTGACGATACGGCTCAGCCGTGTGTCGTGAAATTCGAAGCCGCGATTGAATGACGTGCTGAAGGGAAGTTGCTGCGGTACTCCGAGCGACCCAACCGTATCCCACACGCCAAGGAACTTGATCTCGGGATGACGCACGCCGTACCTGGCGTGAAACGCGCGCGTCAGGGCCGAGCGCGGATCGTCGGGACGTGCCCGCGATACCGGCAGCGCCGACGACTCGCGATAGAGCGCGATCGCCTCGGCGACGGCGCCGGCGTTCTCGCGCGGCAGAATGCCGCACTTTCGAATCAATCCGACCAGGCTGCGGACGGCGTAGGCTCCACGACTGAATCCGAACATGTAGATTTCATCGTCCGGCTCGGGACCTGGAATCGCATTGTAGTTAAAGATCAGAAATCGATAGGCTTGCTCGATACTGAGATCGAGTCCGAGCCCGAGCAGCGCGCCAAGCCGGCTCCAAACCGAGGGATGCGTGCCAAGCCCGTCCGAATAGAACACGATCTGTTCGATCCCGCCGGCATCGTGTCGCGCTACCGCGCGCGCAGTCTTGGCAACATTGGTCGGATCGGCCGAGCTCAATCCCTTCCATGTCCCGTCACAGCAGATGACGAGGCGTTTCATGGCGCGATCACAGCCTGCGAACGTCCGTAAGGCGGCCGGTAACCGCGGCGGCAGCGGCCATGGCGGGACTGACGAGATGTGTGCGCCCGCCCTTACCCTGCCGCCCTTCGAAATTGCGGTTCGAGGTCGAGGCGCACCGCTCGCCGGGCTCAAGACGGTCAGGGTTCATGCCGACGCACATCGAGCAGCCCGGTTCCCGCCACTCGAAGCCGGCATCCTGGAAAACACGATCAAGCCCCTCGGCCTCGGCTTGGCGTTTCACCAGGCCCGAGCCCGGAACGACCATCGCGCGCACGTGCGACGCCAGCTTGCGTCCCTTCGCGACGGCGGCCGCCGCGCGCAGGTCCTCGATCCGGCTATTGGTGCACGAACCAATGAACACGCGATCGATCTTAATGTCCGCCAGGCGCGTGCCGGGGGTGAGGCCCATGTAAGCCAGCGACCGCTCGACCGCCGCGCGTTTGTCGGCGTTCTTGTAGTCGGCGGGCGAGGGTACCGCGCTCGTGATCGGCAATGAATCCTCGGGGCTGGTGCCCCACGTCACGCGCGGCGCAATCTTCGAGGCGTCAATCTTGAGCTCGGAGTCGTAGGCGGCGTCGGCATCACTCGCGAGCGTCCGCCAATAGGTTACGGCGCGGTCCCATTGCTCACCCATTGGCGCCATCGGTTTGCCTTTGAGGTAGGCGAAGGTGGTGTCGTCGGGGGCCACCATGCCGGTGCGGGCGCCGGCCTCGATGGTCATGTTGCAGAGACTCATGCGTGCCTCGACCGATAGCGCGCGCACCGCAGCCCCAGTGTATTCGACAGCATGGCCGGTGGCGCCCGCCGTGCCAATGGTTCCGATCACCTCAAGCGCCATGTCTTTCGATGTGACACCCGCACCCAGAGCGCCGTCGAGGGCCACGCGCATGGTCTTCGATTTCTTCATGACGTGGCATTGGGTGGCGAGCACATGCTCGATTTCGGACGTCCCGATACCAAACGCGAGCGCGCCAAGGGCGCCGTGGGTCGAGGTATGACTGTCGCCACACACCAGCGTGGTGCCGGGAAGCGTGAAGCCTTGTTCAGGGCCGATGACATGAACGATGCCCTGCCGCGCATCGAGCATTTCGATGTAGGGCATGGCCGTGTCGCGGGTGTTCTCGATAAGAAGACGCAGCTGCTCGACCGACTCGGGGTCGTCAATCTTGATGGCGCGATCGGATGTCGTCGGGACGTTGTGGTCGGGGGTCGCCAGCGACGCCCGCGGCCGATGCACGGCGCGTTTTGCGTCGCGCAGCCCGGCGAAAGCCTGCGGGCTTGAAACTTCCTGCACTAGGTGACGATCGATGTAGATGATGCAATCGCCGTTCTCATACCTGTGAACGACGTGCGCATCCCAGATCTTGTCGTAAAGCGTCTTGCCCACGGCAAATTCCGTATCCAACCTTATATCGACGGTACACCTCTATGATATGAAAGCGGACCCGCCAAGAGAAGCCACTGTCAATGTCACCGCCAACCAGTCAATTCGCTTCCACGCCCCATGGCCGCATCCGCTTTTCCGAAGCCGGCGCCGGTCCGCCGCTTCTGATGATTCACTCGTCGCCAAATTCGCATCGCGATTTCGCCGCGGTTACCCCATTGCTGACCGACCGCTACCGGGTGATCGCGCCCGATACGCTGGGCTTTGGCGAGTCGGATGAAATACCGCCCTCGGTGACCATGGAGACCCTCGCGGATAGCATGGCGGCGTTGCTGGATTCAGCGGGGATCGCGAAGGCGCATGTCTACGGTTTTCATACCGGCAACAAGATCGCGGCGGCGCTCGCGGAAGGCCATTCCGGCCGTGTCGACCGACTTATTCTCGCCGGCATGACACACAGCTTGATCGACGACAAAGTTGCGCGCGACGCCGCCATCGCGCCTTTTGCCGAAAAGTTCTTCGCTTCACCGCCGCCCCCGGATCCGGCGGCGGCCCGGCTCTGGCGAAGTTCGGCGCCGATCTATCGCGCCAACTTCGCATTCGACTTCGGCGCGGCCGTTCGCAAAATTGCCGCACCTACCTTGTTGCTGGAATTCGCGAGCCAGGCCGAAGATCATTTCGGACATCAGGCACCGGCCCTGGCGGCGCAGATGAAGAACGGCACCGCCATTGTCCTGATGGATGTGGGCGCCCGTGTTCACGCCGAACGCCCCGACCGGATCGCGGCGCTGGTGAGGGGATTTGTGGGGTGAAACGTTATTTCTTCGCGGCGTCCGCGATGTGCTTGTCGAGAATCGAGGCGAACTCGGCATAGTCCGGCGCGCCCTGATGGGCTTGCTCCCCGATGAAGAAGGCCGGTGTCGCCTCGACAACGTGAGTTTGCGAATTTCGTTCCAGTTCGGCGCGAAACTCGTCGATCAGCGGGCGGTTTCTCAAACAGTCTTCGACGCCGCTTCCCGTCAGTCCGCCGACCTGAGCCAAGGACTTCAATGGTTCAATCGGCGTCTGTGAGGTGACCCAGTTCTCCTGATCCTTGAACAGCGCGTCGTAAAGTTTCCGACCCTGATCGTTCGGGACGCAGGCGGTCAGAACGGCGCCGGCCATGGCCAGCGAATCGAGCGGAAAGTGACGAAACACCCAACGCACTTTGCCCGTATTGATATAGTTCCTCTTGATCTCGGGCAGGATGTCGTTGTGAAAATGTCCGCAATGGGAGCAGGTGAGCGACGCATACTCGATCACCGTCACTTTGGCGTTGGGATCGCCCTCGACGAATTGAAACTTGGGATTGGCGTCGGCGGCCAGCGCCGATCCGGCCATGGCGAACATGCCGGCAGCGAGGGTAAGGCGGGCAATGGCTTTCATATGCTGTCTCCGTTTCCACCGCGAAAAGGCACAGAATGCGGGGCCATACAAGGTGGAAATCACCGCCAGTGGGTTAATGTCGACGGCATCCATTGATCCAAACCCTGCACTCGGCTAAGGCCCATCATCATGAAACACAGAATTGCACCGGTTGTTCTTGTGGTCGCGGCGATCGGCGCATGCACCGGTGCCGGCATCCCCGACACGCCGCGCGCTCGACTGATGGCGCTTCCCGTCACCGACATGTTGGGGGGCGCCACGACGCGACCGATCGCCACCATGGACGCCTTTCGGTTCGTCGCCGGTAACGCCTCTGAAGAGTCGAAGGCGTTGTTCACTTTTGGCAACCAGATGTTCACCACCAATTGGTTGCCGACGCCGGGGCCACAGCCGACCACCGATGGACTGGGTCCACTGTTCAATCGTGACTCCTGCTTCGAATGTCATCTTGAGAATGGCCGCGGCGCGCCGCCGAGAGGTCCGACACAGCGCCTCGAAACGTCGTTGGTTCGGGTGTCGATTCCAGGCGCCGATGCGCGCGGCGGCCCCAACCCGGTGCCGATTTACGGCGATCAGATTCAGGATCGCGCCGTCGAGGGCGTCCCCGCCGAGGCGCGTGTGTCGATTTCCTGGGTCGAAACCGAAGGCGCATTTTCGGATGGCACGATTTATTCATTGCGCAAACCGTCGATCACGCTGAATGCGCCGGGCTACGGACCGTTTCCGGACGACATGATGACGTCCTTTCGGGTTGCCAACCCCGTGATTGGCGGCGGTTTGCTCGAAGCCGTGCCCGATGCAACGTTGATCGCGCTCGCCGATCCCGACGATGCCGACGGCGATGGCGTCTCGGGACGCGTCAATCGGGTGTGGGATCAGTCGCTCCGCGCCATGACGGTGGGCCGCTTTGGATGGAAAGCCAATGCCGGGACGCTCGCGCACCAGAATGCCGCCGCGTCGCTCGGCGATATGGGCATTTCAACACCAGTGATGCCGATTGATCTGTGCCTGCCGGGGCAGGATGCCTGCGCGGCGGCGGCCAGGAAAGCGCGCTCGCCTGAGGGTCCCGAAATGTCGAAGCCCTTTTTCGATCGCCTCGTCGTCTACACCCAGTTGATCGCCGTGCCAAAGCAGCGCAATCGCAATCAACCCGAGATCAAGCGCGGGGAAAAGACATTTCGCGATTTCGGCTGTGCCGCCTGCCACGTCCCAACGCTGCAAACGCCGCGCGACTACCCGATCGCCGAGCTGGCCGGCCAGACTTTTCATCCCTACAGCGATCTGTTGATTCACGACCTGGGTGAAGGCCTCGCCGATGGCCGGCCCGATTGGCTGGCGTCGGGGTCGGAGTGGCGCACACCGCCGCTCTGGGGTCTCGGGTTGACCAAGACGGTCAACGGTCACACATATTTGTTGCATGACGGCCGGGCGCGAAACGTCAGCGAAGCCATTTTGTGGCATGACGGCGAAGCGGCTGCCGCCAAGGAAAATTTCCGCACGGCTGCGGCCGGTGTGCGTGACGATTTGCTCGCGTTCCTGAATTCGCTGTAAGCGCAAACGAAAGCGGCGCCTCTTGCAAGGCGCCGCCCGGAAACTTCAACCCAGTTTGTTCAGTTGCCGCTGGCCTGGGTCCAGGTGAACTTGCCGTCTTTAAAACGCTCGATCGCGGCTTGCAGCACCGTGTGAGCTTCGCAGCCGCTCGGGCAAACCTCGGCGATCTTGACCAGGTTCTTGTCGGCGTCGTCCTTGCGGCCAAGTTTCAAGAACAACTCGCCCTGGTACTCGAGCGCGTTGGCGTGGGCGGGATCGATCGACAGCGCCTTGTCATAGTTCTCCATGGCGAGGTCGAGTTCATTCAGGTTGCGCAGCGTGTAGCCGAGCAGATTGTAAGCATCGGCGTTCTCGGGCTCGAACCGAAGAATCTCTTCCAACATCGGCCGCGCGTCCTCAAAAGCGCCTTTGTCGACCTCGGCCTTGGCTTCTTCCATGCTGTGCGACGGGAAGTCGACACCGGCAATGGACCAGGCGGTACCGGCGGCGAACAACGTCGACAACGCGGCGCCAGCCAGCATGGATGCGATCGATGTGCGGCGGATAAGCATTCGAAAACTCCTCGCGGTAGAGACAGCCATTAGCTACCCGGATTGGCCGAAAAAGTCGAGCCGGTGGACCGATCGTCGCCAAACTCAGAGGCCTGAAAGAGGCCAGATCGCGGCTGTTTCAGGGCGTATTGACGCGGTCCGCCGCCGCCATCACGGCGCGGACGATGCTTTGATACCCGGTGCAGCGACAAAGATTGCCGGCGAGCGCCTCGCGAACATCATCTTCCGTTGGTCGTGGCGTGCGGCCGAGCAATTCGAGGGTCACCAGCACCATGCCCGGCGCGCAGTAGCCACATTGAAATCCGCCCGCGTCCCAGAACGCTTGCTGCACCGGATGCAGCGTGCCATC
>VGEM01000143.1 GCA_016869315.1 Alphaproteobacteria bacterium
CTGGCCCGCAGATGGAATCAGCCTCTCAAACCACGTGTGGGCCAGATCAGCTTGAACGGCACAGGACTTTTCGGCTCATCGCGTCGGTGAAAAGAGTTCCATCTCTCGTCGCCGGCATCCTGCCTCGCGGATGCGTCCGGTCGGCGATCTTCTTGGCACGCGGATTCAATTGCACTTGAAGGCGCTCCAGGCGGCGCGTCGCCTCGACATCCTCGTCAGGGCAAGGAGAAGTGCCCTGAGTACTTCATTCCTGTCGCCAAACAAGACCCTCCTTCTAATGGACTAGCCTGAAGGCGATAGGTCCAAAGCTTCTCCATTTCCGGTCACCTGCGGGCGTGGTTTTACCGACATCGAGGCCGGTGGTTCGATCGGCGCGGGCTAGGCTGCCGGAGCGGCTGCGGCGAAACCTGCGACTGCTGGCCGCGCTAGTGAAGGCGTCGGAGAGGGGCGAGGGCGCCCGTCTCGGAGGCGGTGTCGGCCTCGATAGGGCGCCCGAGTCCAGCACCGTCTATGCCGTACGTTTGCCGTACGCGGGGCAAAGGTTAACGGCGACCTTCAAAAATCCCTGAAAAACTTGGCGCTCCCAATGGGATTCGAACCCATGTTTCAGCCTTGAGAGGGCCGCGTCCTAGGCCTCTAGACGATGGGAGCCTGTCTCAAGACATATCCGAAGCGGCCTCGATTCGCTAGGGCGCTGCGCCTGTTCATGGCGCGACTTTTCGCGCAATCTAGCTCGACGGTTTGGGGTGAGGGAGCGCCATGACGTCTTCGGCGGCGGATCAAACCGAGCTGGGCCAACGCACCATCGACAAAGTGATGTGGCGGCTCGTGCCCATTGCCGGGCTCTTGTATCTGCTGGCCTATCTCGATCGCGTCAACATCGGCTTCGCTGCGCTGACGATGAATGCCGATCTTCAGTTGACCGCGACGGCTTACGGTTTCGCTGCTGGAATTTTTTCGCTGGGCTACATCCTGTTCGAAGTGCCCAGCAACATCATGCTGGAGCGCATGGGCGCTCGCCGATGGATCGCGCGGATCATGGTGAGTTGGGGTTTGATATCGGCTGCGATGGCGCTGGCCGAGGGCCCCAAGTCGCTCGCCGCTTTGCGGTTTGCCTTGGGTGTTGCCGAGGCCGGGCTGTTGCCGGGCGTTGTCTTTTATCTCGCGCAATGGATCCCCACCAAACAACGCGCGCGGATCATGAGCGGCTTTTTCGTCGCGCTCCCGCTCGCCTTCATCATCGGCGCGCCGGTTTCGACGGCGATGTTGAGTCTCGACTGGCTCGACCTGTGGGGTTGGCAGTGGATGTTCATCATCGAGGGCGGCGTGACGGTGGCCGTCGGTTTCTTCGTCCTCTATGCCCTGACCGATCACCCCAAGGATGCGCGCTGGCTTTCGAACGAAGAACGTGCCTGGCTGATCACGACACTCGAAGCCGAGTATGCCGCACGTGGCGGGGCCAAGGTCGCATCGCTCAGACATGGCCTTGCGAACCCGACCGTGATTTTGCTCGGGATCACCTACGCTGGAACGATTGCCGCGTCGGGATCGTTCGGATTCTGGCTGCCGCTGATCATCAAAAGCGTCGGCGGCTTGAGCAACTTTCAGGTCGGGTTGGTCTCGACCATTCCCTATATTCTGGCCATCGCCGCGATGGTGCCGTGGTCGCGTCGCGCCGACCGTACCGGGGCGCTGACTTTCCACGTTTGTTTTCCGATGTTCGTCGCATCCGCCGGCTTCCTCGCCGCTGCGCTTGTCGGCGTGCCGGGGATCATGTTGGCGCTGCTCGCTTTCAACGTCATGTGCATTTACTGCGTCCCGCCGGTGTTCTGGACCATGGCGACGCAAACCTTGAACGGGCCTGCTGCCGCGGCCGGTGTGGCGCTGATCAATTGCATCGCCAGTACCGGAAGCTATTTCGGGCCGCAAATCATGGGGTATCTCAAAGACCAGAGCGGCAGCTTTGGGCCCGGACTGTTGGTGTTATCGGCGGCGTTGGCCGCGGCGGCAAGTCTTGGCGTTTGGGTTGGGCGCAAACAGGCGGCGACTTAACTCCCGCCGATCGGCATCGCCAAATACCCATCCATCGATCCATTCGGGCCGGATTTAAGGAAAAAGTCCAAAATCAGCGGTTGGCCAGGTTTGACCGCGTACTTGGCGAGGTCGGTGATGCCGTGCTTTGCCAGAAGTTCATCGTCGATGAAGAAGTTGCCGCTGCAGCCGCGCGACGGCGACGTCAAAATCAAATGCGCGGCATCGGACAGAATGTCCGTGGTGCGGCAATGCTTGAGCGCCGATTTACCGCCAAGTTCGAATTCGATCGCCGCCGTGGCGATGGCCGTCCGCGGCCAAAGCGCATTCACAGCGACGCCGTCGTTGGCGAACTCGGCGGCCATGCCGAGCACGCACATGCTCATGCCGTACTTGGCGATCGTGTACCCCAGGGTGTCCTTGAACCAGCGCGGATCGAGGTCGAGCGGCGGCGACATGGTCAGGATGTGCGGATTGGTCGACTTCTTCAGGTGCGACAAACATTTCTGCGAACAGACGAACGTGCCCCGCGCATTGATTGACTGCATGAGGTCATAGCGCTTCATGGGTGTCGACAGCGTGCCGGAAATGTTGACGGCGCTGGCGTTGTTAATCAGGACATCGATGCCGCCGAAACGGTCGACGGCCTGTGCCACGGCGGCCTCGACCTGTTGCTCGTCGCGAATGTCGACCTGCAACGCCAATGCTTTGCCGCCGGCCGCTTCGATCTCCGCCGCAGCCGTATGGATGGTGCCGGGAAGCTTGGGGTGAGGTTCCGCAGTCTTGGCGGCAATAACCACATTTGCCCCGTCCGCGGCCGCGCGCTTGCCAATTGCAAGTCCAATGCCGCGGCTGCCGCCGGTGATAAACAACGTTTTGCCTTTGAGCGTTCGCGCCGGGTCGGTCATTGCTGGGTCCTTATCACGTCTGGGTGATGGCAGATTATGAGCGAATCCTGCCACTTGTCGCGCCCGACTCTGCATTTATAATTGCCCCCGACCGACGTTCGGAATGCTCACCTTGACCACACGCCTTCGCCGCTTCACCGCAACCCTGTCGACTGCCGCGCTAATGCTGGCGGCCTGGGCGGGCCCGTGGATGCATCAGGCCGAAGCGGCCTTGGCTGCCGAGGCCCCGTGCCATGGGCAGGTCGCAGAGGCGGCAATCCCCGCATGTGAAGCCATTTGTAAGGCCGTGACTATTTCGGATGTCGCGCCTACGACGCCTGTTTTTCAGGGCAAAGTCATCGCCGTGGTGGCGCCGGAATTCGCACGTGCGCTGCGCCCGGCCAGATACCTCCATGCGATTCCGTCGTTGCACGATCGACCGCCGCGACCTCATCCTCTCGCGATAACATCCCGCCTCCTGATCTAGACCGTTTGAATGTCGGCTTTTGCCTCGCCGTGCGGCGAGGCTGCGCGCATTCTTTCCGGGAGCAACGGCCATGGGCCGCGGATCTAGATTCAAATTCATTCTCACGTTTGTCGGAATTGGCTTCGGCCTGACGGGGTGCATGTCGGCCGACATCAGGCCCGACCTCACGCCTCTCGCGGCCGCGGTCGGTGATCGCGCCGGCGGCGCGCCCCCACTGCAAGAGGCGCTTGATCTCGCGCTGGTCGAACCGCTTCTCGCCAAGCCGCTATCGATGGATGACGCGGTCTCCGTCGCGGTGCTGGCAAGCTCCGATCTGCGCGCGACATACGCCGAACTTGGGATCGCCCAGGCCGAACTCGCCGATGCCCTGCGGCTTCCGGTTCCGACAGTTGAAGCCGTACTTCGTCCGACGACGCATCCGACGCAATTTGCCAATCTCGAATTCAATATCGTTCAAAGCATCGTCGATATTTTCAGGCGGTCCGACCGGCGCGCGGCGGCCGAGAAGACTTTCGAGGCGGAGACGCTACGCTTGGCGGCCGAGGTGGTCGATTCCGTCACCGACGTTCGCCGGGCCTACGTCGAGGCTGTCGCGACGGGTGCGATGATCGATGCGCGGCGCGAGCAGGCCGCCGCGACCGATGCAGCGGTCAGTTTCGCCGAAAGCTTGCACAAGGCCGGGAACATCTCGGACCTGGAGCTGTCAGTCCGGCGCGCAGATCACCAGGATAGTTTGAACGCCGTTGCGTTCGCCGAGCTGGCGGATGCCGATACTGGACCTGCGCTCGCCCAAATCATGGGCGTGGCTGGCCGGGTGCCCGAAATTCCAAGATGGTTGCCGCATCCCAATGGCGCCGACCCCGGTATCGAAGGTCTTGAAGCCGCGGCGCTCGAGCGAAGGCTCGACGTAGTTTCGCACCGGCAAGCCGTCGCCAGTGCGCGCGCCCACCTCAAGGAAGTCGCCGATTGGGGGCGATGGCCCGAGATCCACGCCGGCGCCTCGGCTGAACTGGAGGGCGAAGGCGAGTGGGCCGTCGGTCCAACCGTCGGACTTGAATTTCCGATCGCCGACCAGAGCCGCCCGGCGGTGGCGCGCGCTGTGGCCGAATTGACCAAAGCCGACCACGAACTCAAGTCGGCCGAAGGGGCAGTGCGCGCCGAGGTAAGGACAGCTGCGACAAAAGTGGCGATTGCGCGCAGGCTGGTCGACCGGCTCCGCGACGTCGCGATTCCGTTGAAGCGCGATATCGTCGGGCTGACGCAGGGCGAATACAACTTCATGCTGGTCGGAGCGTTCGAACTTTTGGATGCCAAGCGCGAAGAATCCGAAGCGGTGGCCGAATATGCCGAGGCTTTGCACGAATACTGGATGGCGCGGATCGAATTGGCGCACGCGATCGGCGGAGCCGATCTCGGCATGCCGATGGACGAGGAGGCTGGATCATGAACCGGATGCGGCGGAATATCTTCTCATCGGCGCTCGCGGGGCTGGGCGCCGCGTTTTCAGTGCGCGCCCAGGAACAGGCGGGAGCTCCCGTCGTTGCAGGACGAACCGGTTACACACCGGTGCGGACACTCAATGGCGTTACGTTGCCGTACGAGCTCAAGGATGATGTCAAAGAGTTTCACTTGATCGCCGGAGAATTCGAGCACGAATTCGCGCCCGGCAGCGTCGCGACATGTTGGGGCTATAACGGCCGCACGCCGGGGCCGACGATCGAAGCCGTCGAAGGCGATCGCATTCGCATTCTTGTGACCAACAATCTGCCGGAACACACGACGATTCACTGGCACGGCATTCTCTTGCCGAGCGGAATGGACGGCGTCGGCGGCCTCAACCAGCCGCACATATTGCCGGGCGAGACCTTTGCCTACGAGTTCACGCTGCGCCAGCACGGCACGCACATGTATCACCCGCATGCCGACGAGATGTTGCAGCTCGCGGCCGGCATGATGGGCATGTTCATTATTCATCCCAAGGACGGCGAACCCAAGCCGATCGATCGCGACTACGTCATGTTGTTGCATAACTGGGCGATGCATCCCGGAACATCGCGGCCTGACCCTTCCGTGATGCAAGATTTCGATCTGTGGACGATCAACAGCAAAGTGTTTCCGGCGATCGAGTTTCCGGTCGCGCGCACCGGCGAGCGGGTCCGAATCCGCCTTGGCAATTTGTCGATGTGGAATCACCCGGTGCACTTGCACGGCCATCAGTTCGTCGTGACGGGATCCGACGGGGGGCGTTGGCCCGAGACTCTGTGGCGACCCGAGACCACCGAGATCGTCGGCGTCGGCCAAACGCGCGACATTGAGTTCGTCGCCATTCCGGGCGACTGGGCGATGCACTGCCATATGTCGCATCACACGATGAACGCCATGGGCCACGAAGTGCCCAATCTGCTTGGCAGCGATCAAAGCGAGGCCGATAAGAAAATCATGAGTCTGGTCCCGGGATACATGTCGATGGGCGCCAAAGGCATGGCCGAGCATCAGGATCACAGCATGCACATGCCTGGGCCAAGAAACACGTTGCCGATGATGATGGGGACGGGGCCCTTTGGTAATCTCGAGATGGGCGGCATGTTCACGGTGGTCAAGATTCGTGACGACCTGGCGCCTGGCGATTATCGCGACCCGGGTTGGTATCCGAATCCCGAGGGCACGGTGGCGCGTCGCGTTGCCGGGCCGGCGGTCGCGGCGCCGGCCGTTGACCATTCAAAGATGGATCATTCGCAGATGGATCACTCGCAAATGGACCATTCCAACATGGACCATTCCAAGCCCTAAGGCGCATTCATGCCGAACACGATGCGAATCAAGGAGTTAAGCCACGCTGGCTCATCGGCACGCAAATTGGGCATGAAATACCAGATACCCTCTGAAACAAGGTTCTCATTGCTTTGGAAACCACATTCTACATAAGGTTCTTCCAGTGCTGATTATTCAAAAGGGAGTCGCAACCGTGAAGAAGTTTCTATTCGCGACCGCTGCGGCAGGCGTCTGCGGTTTGTTCGCTGCGTCCGCCTCGGCCCACAACACGTTGACCAATATGGAAGCCTACGCCGGCTACATGACCGACTTCGAAATGCGCGTCACGCATGGCTGCAAAGGCTCGCCGGTCAAGGAAGTGAGAATGAAGATCCCGGACGGCATGGTACGCGTTTCGGTTGGCAACAATCGTGATTGGAAGACCGAAGTGAAGATGCGCAAGCTCGACAAGCCGGTTCCGGGCGATGGCGGTAATATGCTGACCGAAGCGGTCGACGAGATCACGTGGAAGGACCCGGCGAGCCCGATGCCGGCAGGCGGCGTGTTCGAGGGCTTCAAATTCCGCGGCATGGTGCCGAAAGACGCGGCCGGAAAGATCATGTTCTTCCGCACGATCAATGTGTGCACCGAAGGTGACGACAAATACATCGATCTGCCGAAGGAGGAGTTGACGGCGTCGACGCCGGGCCTCCCGAAAAAGCTCATCGAATTCATGAGTGCCACGCCGGGTCCGTCCCCGTTTGTCATTGTCGTGAAACCAACCAAGCCGCAATATCCCTGGGAAGAGATGGAGCCCTCTAAGGCTGAAGCGCCGACGCAGCAGAAAGCGGCGGCCAACTAGGGCGAATATGCTGTGCGATGAGGCACCAGGCCTCGTTGCGCGAGATCGGGCGCGGCTCCTCGCGGGGGCGCGCCCGTTTCGCGATCTGTGGTTTGTGAAGAGGATCTGCCGATGATTCGTTCGTGCTTAACCGTATTGCTCGCCCTTGTCTGGTCGACAACGGCGTTCGCCCATGCCGTGCTGATGGACTCGAGCCCCAAGGCTGGCCAGCAGCTCGACGCCGCGCCCAAAGAAGTCACGGTCACCTTCAACGAGAACGTCGGACCAATCTTCTTCAAAATTCTTGATCGCACCGGCAAGGAAGTCGGCGCGCCCGACGAGATCAAGGTCGACGGTTACAAGTTGATCCTTCCGCTTAAAGATGCGCTGGCCAACGGCACCTACGTGCTGACCTATCGCGTGATCTCGGCCGACACGCATCCTGTGGGGGCGACATTCGGATTCTCCATCGGTGAACCCATGGCCGACACCTCGCAGATGAGTGCCGATGCTGGTTCGTCGACGACGCCGTGGACATACGTGGTTGCCGGCAATCGGTGGCTGCTCTATGTGACGATGTTGTTGGCCGCGGGATCGGCGTTGTTCACGACGCTGGTGAGTTCGCCTGGCGCTGTCGGCGAGGCGGCGTTCCGTCTTGGCCGCAAGGCGTCGATGGTCGCGGCGGCGTCCTACATTCTGTCGATTGGATTTGGCGGCGCCGAGATGGTGATGGGCGGCGGTGGAGCATTGTTTTCGGCCGATACGTGGGTTCGTGGCACGCAAAGCACGTTGACGCCGAGCGCCGCCATCGGCGTTCCCGCCATGCTCCTCCTCATGTGGGCCTTCGGACAAGGCGCCGCACAACCGAAGACCGGGGCGCTTCTGGCGGGTTCGGCGGCGGCGGTCGCGAGTTTCCTGGTCACCGGGCACGCTGCGACCGCGGAACCGGTTTGGCTGATGGCCCCGGTGGTCGGTGTGCATCTGATCTGCACCGCCTTCTGGCTGGGCGCGTTATATCCGTTGATGGTGAGCACGACGGCGGTAAGTGCCAAGGACTCCGGCGCGATCATGACCGAATTCTCGGTTCGCGCGGTCTATACCGTCGTTGCGATTGCGCTGAGCGGCTTGGTCATTTCCTGGGTCCAGCTTGAAACCCCCGCGAACCTGCTGGGCAATGACTATGGAATCTCGCTGATTCGGAAACTCGTCTTGTTCGCGATCATCCTGGGGTTCGCGGCCTACAACAAAATGGTGCTGACGCCGGCCCTCGAAAAAGGCGATGCCGGTTCGGAGGCGCGCATCCGTCGTTCGATCAAATTCGAGTACGGCGTTTATGTGCTGATTCTCGGCGCAGCCATGACGTTGACCTTGACGACACCGCCCCGGGCAATCGTGGCGCAAGGCGGCGCCGGCGGCGGCATGATGGCCATGGACGGCATCAAAGCGACACTCAACGCCGACAAATATGTGGCCGATTTCGAGCTCACGCCGGCCAAGGCCGGCGAGAATATGATCATGGTGACGGTGAAGGATAGCGGTGGCCAGGTGCTCAAGATTTCCGATCTTGAAGTCGTGGCCGCGCTGGAAGCCGCGGGCATTTCCGACTTGACCGTCAAGGGCGAGCGGTTGCCGAACGAGATGTGGCACGTCATGGTCAAGGACATGATCATCCCGGGCGAATGGACCGTACGGGTCGATGCCTTCGTTGACGATTTCACCAAGGTCTCTTTTGAGACCAA
>VGEM01000144.1 GCA_016869315.1 Alphaproteobacteria bacterium
TGGGTCCGTACAACCCACGAGATCGCCACAGACGTCATGTTGGGCCTCATCGTCATTCATGTCGCCGCGAACATCATCATGTCCGTGGTTCACCGCGAAAACCTGATCGTTGCCATGTGGAACGGTTGGAAACGGCCACCTTAAAGTCAAAAAAATCGGCCCCGGAAATTGCCGTCACCAAGAAGCAGACGCTGGGAATGGACCTCATGCCGAAGTTGTTTCAGCCCAACCCAACTGACCTGAGCTCCGAGCACCATCCGTTTCAAGGGTGAGCCTGGTTCTGCTGTGATCTTCTCTGGATCGATGGTGCCGTGGACCGAGGCGCGATTTTGCTCACACGGCCATCCCCGCCTTGTGCCCTTCGGTCACCGCCGTCATCACCGTGCGTCCCGCAAAGCAATCGCCGACCAAGACCGGCGCAATACCGCGCGCTCTCAAGTCGGATTCGAGCGCGGTGTTGCCGGCACGCGAAGTTGCGTACGTGAACAGCGTCACCCCATCGATCATCCGCGTCTCGTCGCTGTAGACGTTGCCGAGATTGATTGCGCCCGTCTTGAACGCCGAACCCGCGAGCGGCGCCATCGAGGTGATGATCTCGATCTTCTTCTGCGCCAGGCGGCGATAGATGGCTTGGCGCGTCACCACCGCTTCGTCGCCGGCGATGCGCTCGCGCGGGGTAACGATGACGACGCGGTCGAACACCTCTTTGAACAATTCTGCCGCGGCGTAGGTCATGGCGGTGTGATCCTGGTCGTAGATCACGGCCGTGCCTGATCGTCGCCGGCTGATGTTGGCGGCGACATCGGCCGCGGCCTGGCGCAAATCTACAATTTCCTCACCACCGAACTTGAGAAACGCCGGCCGGATCATGGTCGCGCCCGTGGCCATGATCACCGCGTCGGGCTTCAGTTCCAGTACGGCAGCGGCCGTGGCGGTGGTGCCCAGTTCAAGCTTCACGCCGAAACGCGCCGCCGAGGCGCGTTGAAAGTCGAAGATGTTGGCGAGGCCGCGCCCCCCCGGCAAACCAGAATGCAGGCGTGTCTTGCCGCCGACATCTTTTGAAGCCGAGAACAGCGTCACCGCATGGCCGCGCGCCGCGGCCACCCATGCGGCTTCAAGCCCGGCAATGCCGCCGCCCACGACCACGACGCGTTTTTTCTTCTCGGCCTGCTTCGGCCACCAGTCGGCCTCGTCCGGCGTCTCGATGCGCGGGTTGTTATCGCAGCGGATGTTGGCGCCGGTGTTGATGGTCGCCCAACAGCTGTTGCACGATACGCAATGGCGAATCTGATCGGTGCGGCCCTCGCTCGACTTCTTGGCCCAGGCCGGATCGGCCACCATCGGGCGACCGATCATGATGAGGTCGGCTTTCTTGCCGGTGAGGATGCTCTCGGCCTGCTCGGCGCGGGTGATGAGGCCGAGCGCCGCGACCGGCACCCCCGGCGCCGACTTTGCCAAGTCACGGATGGTCTCGACATACGGCGTCACGGGCCCGTGGTTGTCGGGCAGGTGGGTGTAGAGCGTCTCGGCGTGGGCGCCCCAGCAATAGGTGATGTAACTCGCCGCACCGGTGCGATGCACCAGCGCGGTGATCGCCGCCGCCTGTTTGAGGTCGACGCCGCCCTCGACCCCATCTTCGCCGGGCAGCTTGACGCCAATGATGAACTTGGCGCCGACGGCAGCGCGGATCGCGCTCAAGGTCTCGGTCAGGAATCGCGCGCGGCCGTCAAGGTCGCCACCGAAGCGATCCGTCCGCTTGTTCGCCTGCGCCGACAGGAACTGATGGAACAGGTGCCCGTGCCCAGCCGAAATCTCGACGCCGCTGAAGCCGGCCTCACGCGCGATGCGGGCCGAGGTTGCGATCTCGTCAATACTGCGCGCCACTTCGTCGGTGTCGAGGGTGTGGGGCATGGTCCAGCTGAGATCGTCGGGCAAAGCCGAGACGCCAAAGGCCTCCATATTGCGCCCCGGTTCGTTGCGGCCGCGGCCGGAGTCCTGAATCTGCAGCAACATTCGACAGTCGTGCCGTTCGACCGCTTCGGCCCAGCGCTTCAGGCCGTCACCCGGCGGGTTGGAATAAACATGCACCCGGCGCGGGCTGGTCTGGCGGGCCATCACATTCACGGGTTCCGAGATAACCATCGCCGCCCCGCCCCGAGCGCGATTGGCGTGGTAGTTGATCAGCGCTTCGGTGGGCACGCCTTTGTCGACGAAACGCGTTGACATGGCGGCATTCACCACGCGGTTCTTGAGGCGCAATCCACCAAGTTCGATCGGGGAAAACAGCCTCGGAAAATTTTCCGAGCTGGTCGCGGCCAGGGCTGCCGACGGCAACGCGGGCGTCGCGGCGGATACCGCGGCTCCTGCCAGCACGAACGAACGCCGATCAAGCTGCGGCATGGTCGCCCTCTCTCCGAATGCACCACAATCGCAATTGTTCCACGCCGGTCAACCAGCGCCAAGGGCCATCGCCAAGAGCCAGCGCCAAGGGCCATCGCCAAGGGCCAG
Source organism: Alphaproteobacteria bacterium (assembly GCA_016869315.1). Lineage (GTDB taxonomy): Bacteria > Pseudomonadota > Alphaproteobacteria > Rhodospirillales > Rhodospirillaceae > VGEM01. The sequence continues at coordinate 2,509 of VGEM01000144.1, forward strand.
CGCCAAGGGAAGGATCAGGTGCCGCAGAACGTGCGGGTCACTATTTCTTTGGGCTGCGGCGGCTCGGCATAGGCCGCGAATTCGGCTCTGGCATCGAATGGCGCGGCCAATACGCGCATGAGCATGTCGAACGGCCCGAAATCGCCGGCGACAGCGGCGGCAATCGCCTGCTCGATGCGATGATTGCGCGGAATGTAAGCGGGATTCACGCGCCGCATGGCCTCGGCGCGGGTGGCCGGCGTCGCGCCTTCGCGGGCAAGGCGCGCGCGCCACTTAGCCATCCAGCCCTCGAGGGCGTACGAGGCGTCCTCGCACAGGTGCCGAAATGTCAACGTGAAGTCGGCGTGGCTCGCGTGCATGGCGTCCAGCAATTCGCCGATCAATTCCGCATCGCCGTCTTCGGCCGTCGTCAAACCAAGCTTGGGGCGCATGCGCGTCAGCCACGCCTGATCAAACTGCGGCGTGAACCGTTTCATGACCTCGGTCGCCGCGGCAACAGCCTGCTTAGAGTCGGCATCGATCAATGGCAGCAAGGTCTCGGCGAAGCGCGTCAGGTTCCATCCGGCAATGGTCGGCTGGTTGGAGAACGCATACCGTCCATTCTGGTCGATCGAACTGAATACCTTGTTGGGATCGAACGCGTCCATGAAGGCGCAGGGGCCGTAGTCGATCGTTTCCCCGGAAACGGCCATGTTATCGGTGTTCATCACGCCATGGATAAAGCCGATGCTCATCCAGGCGGCGATCAGCGCGGCCTGGCGCGCCGCCACGGCATCAAGCAGCGCCAGATACGGCTGGTCGGCTTTCGCCAAATCGGGATAGTGCCGGGCGATTACATGGTCGGCCAGCAGTCGTGCGCCGTCCACGTCGCGCCGGGCAGCGTAATACTGAAACGTCCCAACGCGGATATGACTGGCGGCAACGCGCGTGAGAATCGCGCCCGGCAAGATCTCATCGCGGAAAACCGCTTCGCCCGACAGCACGGCGGCTAACGCGCGGGTAGTGGGAATGCCAAAGGCGTGCATCGCTTCGCCGACAATGTACTCGCGCAACACCGGCCCCAACGCCGCCCGTCCATCGCCACGGCGCGAAAACGGTGTCTGACCCGAGCCTTTCAATTGGATGTCGCGCCGGCGGCCGGCGCGATCAATCACTTCGCCGAGCAGGTGGGCCCGGCCGTCGCCGAGCTGCGGCACAAAATGCCCGAACTGATGGCCCGCGTAAGCCTGGGCCAAGGGTGCGGCATCGGCCGCGAGCGTATTGCCCGAGAACAGCGCCGCCGCATGGGGTTCGATCGCGGCCACGTCGAGCCCGAGGTCGGCCGCCAAGGCGCGGTTGAACGCGATCAGCCGCGGCTCGCGGACAGGCGTTGGCGCAAGGCGGGCATAGAATCGATCCGGCAGGCTGGCAAAGCTGTTGTCGAATCCGAGCTTGATGTCGATGGCTGAGGTCATGGCTGGCCATCACTATAAGCCCATGGCAGGCTGATCAAAAGCAGCGGAGGGATCATGCGCAAACTCGCAATCGTCGGCGCGTTATTTGCGGCGGGCGCAGCGCAGGCTGCGAATTTTTCGGTGGTTGAGGCAACCATCCCCGAGATGCAGCGGGCGATGCAGGACGGCCGCGAGACATCGCGCGAGCTGACACGCCAATATCTTGAGCGTATCGCGATCTACGAAAACCGGCTCAACGCAGCCAACTATGTGAATCCGAAAGTACTTGACGTGGCTGATCAAATGGATCGCGAGCGCGCGGCGGGCAAGCTGCGTGGGCCGCTGCACGGCATCCCGATCGCCATCAAGGACAATATCCACACCAACGACATGCCGACCACCGCCGGCACGCTCCGGTTCGAGGGTTACATCCCGCCCTATGACGCGACACTGACCAAGAACCTGCGCGATGGCGGCGCGGTGATCATCGCCAAGACGGTGTTGACCGAGATGGCCAACTGGATGGTTATCGGCATGCCGAACAATTACTCCTCGCTGTCGGGTTTCGCCTTCAATCCCTATGACCCGCGCCGCGATCCGCGTCCGGGCCAGAACGACGGCCGGCCGGTACTGCAGACCGGCAGTTCGTCGTCGGGCGGCGGGACGGCGGCCAACATGTGGGCGGCCAATATCGGTACCGAGACAACCGTGTCGGTGGTTGGCCCTGCCTCGGCCGCGATGCTGGCCGCGATCAAGCCAACGATCGGACGTATCAGCCGCTACGGAATTGTTCCGGTGTCGATGGATCAGGATTCGGCGGGTCCGATGACCCGCACCGTGGCGGATGCCGCGATCATGTTGGGCGTGCTCGAAGGGCGCACGCCCGATCCCCATGACGCGATGACCAAGCGTTGCAAGCCGCCGGCCAACAACGACTACACGCCGCACTTGAAGGCGGACGCGCTCAAAGGCGCCCGGATCGGCGTTCCGCGCGCCTGGTTCGTCGATGAAATTCTGCTCCCCGGCGACGAGAAGCCCGCGGGCGGCATTCCGGCCGATCAGAAGCAGATGGTGGACGAGGTGGTTGCCGTCCTGCGCGCCCAGGGCGCGACCGTGATCGATCCCGCCGACATCCCGAGTGTGCTCGCCAAGGATCCCGATCGGAACGTAATGAAGAAGGGCTCCTGCAGTCAGAACGCCGGCCGGAAGGGCAGCGATGGCGATTGCTCGGTGGTACTCAAGTATGGCTTCAAGCGCGATTTCCAGCTCTGGGTCGATAGCCTGGGCGACACCGCGCCGGTGAAATCCTTGACCGAGCTGCGTGAGTGGAACCTCGCCAATGCCCACGCCGGCACGTTGCGTTACGGCCAGACCTCGATGGATATTTCCGACGAGATGGATCCAACCAATGCCGACGATCAAAAGCGTTACGATATCGACCGCAAGCGCGAGATGAAACTGTCGGGCCCCGACGGCGTCGATGCGCTGATGAAGAAGCACGATCTCGATGCGATCATTTTCCCCGGCAGCCGTGGCAGCGGTTTCCTGGCGAAGTCGGGCTATCCGTCGGTGGTGGTGCCGTTCGGGATGGTCGCCAACGGCGGCGGATTTCCGCCCCCGTTCGTGCCCAAACCCGCGCCCTTGGGTGTCGCCTTCAGCGGCATGGCCTGCAGCGAGCCGCGCCTGATCGAACTCGCCTACGCCTTCGAGCAGGCGACCAAACGCCGCCGTCCGCCGGAGCTATGATCGAGCTAAGGCGCGGCGCGCGCGCCAGCAAAGCCATGCCTGAGCGCAAGCGCCGGTTTCTCGACAAAGCGCCACGACAGCAACGCCAGGCTCAGCACGATCGGCACGGCGAACAGGGCCATGCGTCCGGGGCCGATGGGCTCGGCATGGGCGGCGACGATCGCGTTCTGAACCGGATAGGCGAATAGGTACGTCCCGTAAGAGATGTCGCCCACCTTTTCGTAGAGGCGCGCGCCGTCGAACTTGAGCAGCGCCAAATAGATCGTGAGGTACGGCAGCGCGATATACATCGCGACCAGCCGATAGTCGCGCCAGGCGAAAGCGACAAGTAACGCGAGGCAGCCGAGCGCCACGTATTTGTTTTGCGGAATGTGGTCGCGATGAATCCACATGGCGCCGCCGATCAAAAAGAACACACCTTCCTTGGCGACGTAATAGGCCGGCCCCCCTGGGAACACCTGGGGCCCCTGATTGTTCCAGCCCCACTGGAGTTGCAAAGTGCCGTAGATCAGCGCCAGGGCCGTCGCGGCGAGGAGGATCAGAACCCGTCCCGGCTTCAACAGTCCCGCGAATGCAAGTACCGGCAGCAAAACGTAAAACCCTGACTCGATCGGCAGGGTCCACAGCGAGCCGTTGACGGTGGCGCCGGCTGGGTTGTCCATGAACAGTCCCGGCAGAGCCTGGCGCAGCCAGAAGACCGAGGCGTTGCCGAGGTGATTGAGCGTTTCGCCATGCTGGAAATATTCGCGCAGGCTGAGTGTCGTGAACGTGGGTCCGACCACCAAGGCCTCGAAACACGTGACCAGGATCAGTGCGGGTACAATCCGCAGCGTCCGCGACATGGCATAAATGCCGACCGGGCGCCCCATGACGGAACGCGTGACCAGAAAACCGCTGATCACGAAGAAGATCGAGACCCCCCAGCCGCCGCCGGTGTCGTATTCGCCGAGATAATTCGCGAACGGCTCGTGGGCCTGGCCGGTCAACGGAAAACAGTGACTGATCAGAACCAGCAGAGCGGCGAAAAGCCTTATGAGATCGAAGTTGTTCTGGTGCGGATCGAAGGCATGCGCGATCGATTTGAATGTCATGGGTTAGCCTGCGCCACCCGGCTGAGTCCCTGACCAAAAACTGACATCGCCGGACCCCGACCGTTTCCCCACAACTTGGGCCTATCAATGCCGTAGGGTGCCGATCAAGTCCAGCGATCGCGCCGGTAGCCACACCAGCCATGACCGCGGCAAACCATGCGACGTCGTGGGACGCCTGCCGTCCTCCACCGACGACTGCTGCCGCCCCCCAGATATATTTTCACATCCTTTGCCTCTGCGCCCCTCACAGAACATCGGCTGACGATTCAAAACACCTGCCATGTCCCTTGCGGCGGGACCTGACCCACGCCCTTCTTCGACCAATCGCAAACGCCGTCCGGGAACACCACCTTCAGGCGCGCCGCCTCTTCCGACGTCAGTGCGACTTTGTAGTTGGTCGCGCTGACCGGCTTGAGCGCGCACTTGAGAACATCGCTCGTCAGCGGCCCGCCGGCGACCATGCGGGGCGGCAGATGCGTGGGGTACAGCGCATTGCAGCGCCCGCCGCTCACCGTTTGTTCCTCGATGATGCGTTTACCTTCGCCGTCGTAACAGGAATCGACCAGATCGGCCGGCTTGGTGCGGGCCATCTTCTCTGCGCGGGTGCATCAAACCGGTTGAGGGCGAAGTGCGACATGGTGTCGCCGCCCAACTGGCTCGCGCTCATGAAGCCCTCACGATGGCTCTCGAGCAGGACGATATAATTGGCGCGCTGCCCGGTCTCGCGTTCGAGGCGGGCGATGGCGGCATACGTGCCGTACTTTGTGTGCGCCGCGTCCTCGTCGAGGTCGGAGTAGTTGCGAAGCTCGACGATCGGGATATCGCGGAGGCCGAGCCCGCCATGCAGCACGCGGCCGGCGCGATAGTAGGCCTCAAGCCCGACCGGATCGGCGAGCGAACGCAGGTCGGAGCGCTCACCATCGACGTCGTAACCGCCAATGAATGCGTTGAGGTCGAGGAACTGTGTGACGGTGATGACCCCGGCGTTGAGTGCGTCGAGGCCGTACTGAACGCCGACATTGTCGATCAAGGCGCGCGCAATCCCCGACTTTGGGTCGCGTCCGACAACATTCACCTGATGTTCGGTAATGGTGCAGCGTACGCCGGTCGGATTGTTCTCGCGGTCGTAGACTTGATCCTTCGGCACGATATCGGGGCAGGTGCCGGCGCGCGACCGGGCGAGCGCCGAGGCTTTGGTATTGAGTGGCGTGCCGGCGATGGCGAGTTTCTGTTCCTCTGTCAGCCCTGCCGCCGTCGGGTGCGCGAACCAGTCGTAGACAAGTTGCACATCGGAATAGAACTGCTGAAAGCGCGTCCAATCGACCGAATTGCACATCGGCACGATGCCGTCCAACAGGCCGGGATAATTATCGGCGATCATCAGCACCTGGTGCGATCCGCCCGAGCACCCCCAGCCGAGGGTGAACAACGGCGCGCCGACGGTTTCGATGGCGCGCTCGCGGGTCATCATGAAGGCTTCGGCGGCGAGCAGGTCGTCGCAATTGTTCTGGAAGACGTTGAGCGAGTTCGCCGCCGTGAGGTAGCCAAGCGACAGGAATTGATCGTCGATCAGCTTTCCGGTGGTGCCGCCCTGGCGGTACATGCCCAAACATCCGCCGGCAAAAACGTAGACCATCCGCCGATTCCAGCCTTTGGGTGGCGCGGCGGCGCTGGGCGCGGCTTCCGTGGTCGGATCGTGCAACACGGCGATTTGGAAGATGCCGCGATCGATTGTGCCGGCTTCGACCCGTACCACGTGTGGCACCCTGGCGCCCGTCGACGTGGTGGTTTCGGCGACATCGGCGGGAAGGGCGGTGCGGCTCGGCAGCGGCTTAAAATCCTTCGCGCCCTTGGCTTTGTAGACGTAGCTGATCACGGACCTGGCCGTGCAGTCGGCATCCAGCGGCGCGCCCAATGTCGTACCGTCGGCCAGCTTGAATGTCGCGGTCTC
>VGEM01000145.1 GCA_016869315.1 Alphaproteobacteria bacterium
GCAATGCCTCAAGTGCCACACGCGCCTTGAATTCGCTCGAAAACCGTTGCCGCTTCGCCATCTGGTATTCCTCCGCTCCCGGCGGAATACACCTTAAAACCCTGTCCGAATTTCTAGGACCAGCTCAGGGTCTTGGCCTCTTGGGATTTGCCGGCCTCGCCCGACGCAAACACTGAAGCATCGCGCCGAAAAGCGGACCTCCGGTTTTCGGAAGAAGCGAAGCTCTGATCGCCCAGCAGATTGTTCCAAACGCCCGGCCCAGCGCCGGGCGTTTTTGTTTCAGGTGTACGTCAGCTTCCACGGCCCATCGTGCCATTCGAGCAGCGTTGCGCCCTTGTGCGAGTGCTCGTGATAACCGTGCACCCCAAACGCGGGATTATGCAGATACCATCCCGCACGCAGGATTCGGCGATCGTCGGGACCGATGGTACCGGACAGGCAGAAGATTTCCTCATGCACCGGATGCCAGTTGGGCCCCTTGCCCTCGAACGCGCTGATCGTGAGATGGCGCATATCGGCGCCGGTGTCGGGGTCTTCCCATAATGTCCGCCGCGCGAATCCGGCCACCGGCGTCCCGTTGACCACCGGCGTGAAACCTTCCACGTCGATCAGGATGTCGCTGTGAAACACTGTCGCCACGTCGGCCGATGAGGCCGGCGTGAACGACGGATCGCTATCGAACACCATCAGCACGTCGGCGCCGGCATCGGTCGCCAGCGCGGCAAACGGCCGGCCGGCCTTGCGGGCGAAGAACGCGCGCTCGGACGCCGTCTCGTTGCTGATTGACAATCGGCCCGACAGCACGAAGCCCTGGTAGGTCGATGAACAGACGATTCCACCCGATGACCACCCCGGCGGCAGGCGAACGATCGCGCTTCGCACGGCGCCACCATCGAGACGCCGCAGCACCCGCGCCACCGCGCCGGCCGGCCAGCCCGGCGGCGCAAAGGCAAACCCAGTGACGGTGGAGGCGTCGAAATGGACCGAGATATCGTGTTGCAGCCGAGGCTCGCTCGTGGTCATGGCGGCACTATGGCGGATGTCGGAACAGTTGCAACCTTCGTGCGCTTTCCCCCGATATCCACCGGACTCACAGTCTCGACCGCATTGAACCAGAACCATTGAACCGCTAGGACAATCGCGTTCCTCCCACTATCCCCATGACCGCAGCCCTCAAACCCCTCGAAATTGCCGCGTCGTCGGCCCTCCGCGCGCCGCCGGCCAATGTCGATGCCGAGCGGGCGTTGCTGGGCGCGATCATGATGAACAACCGCGCCTACGAACGGGTGTCCGACTTCCTTTTGCCCGAACACTTCGCGGACGCCGTCAACGGCCGGATTTATCAGGCGATCACGCGCCTCCTTGAACAAGGGCATCAGGCCAACGCCGTCACCCTTAAGACCTATCTCGAGCGTGACGAGCTGGTGGTCCAGGCCGGCGGCATGAAATACCTCACCGCGATTTCGGGCGCGGTGGTCAACATCATCAACGCCGGCGACTACGGCAAGCTGATCTACGATCTCCATTTGCGCCGCGAGCTGATCGCGCTTGGCGAAGTGATGGTCAACGACGCCTTTGAGGCGACGCCCGACGATCCGGCGACGGTGCAAATCGAAAGCGCCGAACAGCGGCTGTTCGATCTTGCGTCGTCTGGCACGATCGAGGGCGGCTTTCGCACCTTCGAACGCTCATTGGTGGAGGCCATCAATCAAGCCGAAGCGGCCCACCGCCGTGAAGGGGCGTTGGCCGGCGTCACCACCGGCTTGCTCGACCTCGACCGCAAACTGGGCGGCCTGCACAAGTCCGACCTGCTGATTCTGGCCGGCCGGCCGTCGATGGGCAAAACCGCGCTCGCCACCAACATCGCCTACAACGCGGCACGCTATTACAGCAGCACGGAGAATGCAGAGGATCGGGGCAAGACGGTCGCCTTCTTCTCGCTTGAAATGTCATCCGAGCAGCTGGCCACCCGAATCCTGGCCGAGCGCGCCAAGATTTCGAGCCACGAAATTCGCACCGGCAAACTCTCGAATGCCGACTTCGAGCGTCTGGTCGCGTCGAGCCAGGAAATGAGCGCGTTGCCGCTGTTCATCGACGATACGCCGGCCGTGACCGTGTCGACCATTCGTACCCGCAGCCGGCGTCTGGCGCGCCAGAACGCCAAGGACGCAAGCGGCGGACTCGGTTTGATCGTCATCGACTATCTGCAGCTGATCGCGCCAAGCCGAACGGAGAAGGCCGAGAATCGCGTGCAGGAAATCTCGGCCATCACCCGCGGTCTCAAGGCCTTGGCGAAGGAATTGAACGTGCCCGTGTTGGCGCTGTCGCAGTTGTCGCGCCAGGTCGAGAACCGCGAAGACAAGCGTCCGCAACTTTCCGACCTGCGCGAGTCTGGCACGATCGAGCAGGACTCGGACGTCGTCATGTTCGTGTTCCGCGAGCAGTATTATTTGGAGCGATCCGAGCCGACGCAACGACCCGACGAAGGCGACGATCGGTTTCGCGAGCGGCACCTGAAGTGGCAGCAGGGCTGCGAGCGCGCCCACAACATCGCCGAAGTGCTGATCGCCAAACAGCGCCACGGCCCGATCGGCACGGTGAAGCTCCACTTCGAGCCCAACTTCACCGCCTTCAGCGACCACATCGAATCCGGTATGCTGCCCGACAGCGCCGAGTAACCGTGGAAATTAGGGTCGTACCCTAATTATCGAGGATGAACGATTCATCGCTGCCGCATCTTGAGAAGCATCAGCGCGAGATCGGCGAGTACATCGCCCGGGTCCGCGAGAACACCGAGTCCCGCTTTGGTCCGGGCTGGTGGGGCGTGTGGGATCAGTACGTCAAGCTTCCGGCCAAGGGACGCATTGTCGATTTCGGCGCGGGCTCGGGGCGGCTGTTGGAAATGCTGCGCGCGCGCCATCCCGACGCTGAGCTGATCGGTGTCGAGCTACACCCGGCGCTGCTCGAGATCGCGCAAACCGCGGCACAGGGCATCAACGGCAGAGTCATACAGGCCGACCTTGGCCAGCCCCTGCCGATCGAGCCCGCCAGCACGGATGTCGTCGTGAGCTCCATGAGCTTTCACGAAATCCCCTACCCGCCGGCGCTGCTTGAAAATGCCGCGCACATCTTGAAGCCCGGCGGATCGCTGGTGATGCTCGACATCGTCAAGCAGCCGCTTGAGACGTACCTCGACAGAAAGGCTCTGTCTCGCGACACCCTCGATCACTTCCGCGAACACTGCCTGTTCACGCCGGAAGATTTGGGCTTCCTCGTGCGCGCGGCGGGGCTCGTCGTGAGAGAAATCGTGCTCCGGTCCGGCGGACGGTTCGCGATGGTCGTCGCAGCGAAGCCGGTCTGAGCGCGCCAATGTCGCAACGCGAATCCCTCCGCCGCGAGCTGCTCGACATCATCGCCTCCCACAAACAGGGTTTCGCGTCGGGCAGTCCGCAGTCGCAGCGGATCGACCAATTGATCGACGAGCTGACGCCGCTCTCGCCGCATCCCAACGCCCTCGACCATCCCGAGATTTTCCGCGGCCATTGGAAGGGCGACTACTACAGCATGGGCCGATTGGTCGGCGGCGACGGCGCCACCAACCAGGGCATCGGCGTCACCGCCTCGCTCAAGGTATTCTCGATGGGACGCCTGCCGGATATTCCGGCCACGTTTCTCGGGACCGGCCTTGAAGTCGATCCACCGACCGGCGCCTACAACTTCTTCTCGTTGTATGCCCTCGGCGAGAACAAAGTGCCCGCGTATCACTTCGCGCTCGCCTCGTATCAGCGGCGCACCGAAGATCTGTCGAAGTTCTTTGTTGAGTTCATCGGCTTCAAGGTCGTGCCGGTCGATCGGTCCATGCCGATGTCCGAGTTCGCCCGGTCGATCGGGGTCGACGATCCGGCCGCGCTGTCGGCCGAAACGACGCCGCGACCGAAGCTGTGGTCGCGGGTCGTCTACATGGACGACACGGTCCGCATCCAGCTTGGACAAATGGGCGGACACTACGTGCTGTCGCGGACCGACCGACCGCTGTATTCGATCGAATACTGGACCAACCCCGCGATCAAACCGCCATCCATGGCCGCGGAATAGCCGAGACCTTCCGCCCTCTGGTCGCCGCAATCGGGCCTGATACAGTGCGGCCATGAACCTTCGCCCACCGTTCGGCTCGGCCCGCGTTGCGTCGGAAGACCGTGCCGGCGCCATCCTGACCGTCGATCTCAAGGCGCTGGTCGAGAACTGGCGCATCCTCAAAAAGCGCGCCCGACCGGGGTGCGATGTCGGCGCGGTGGTCAAGGCAAACGCCTACGGACTTGGTCTTGAGCCGGTCGCGCGCGCCCTGACTCAAGCGGGCTGCTCGACCTTCTACGTCGCACATCTTGATGGGGCGATCGCGCTGCGCCACATCGTCGGCCCTGGCCCCCGCATCGCCTGTCTGAACGGCCCGAACCGCGGCACCGAGCGCGACCATGTCGCGTTCCGCATCATGCCGGTCTTGAGCACGCCGGAGCACGTCGCCGCCTGGCGAACTTATGCGCTCAAGGAAGAGGTGCTGCTTGAGAGCATCGTGCAGGTCGACACCGGCATGAATCGCCTCGGGCTGTCGGAAAAGGAATTCGTCCAGCTGATGGGCGATGCCGACGGCTTCGTCGGATTGCATCCCCAGATGCTGTTGAGCCATCTCGCCTGCGGCGACGAGCCCGGCCATGACATGAACCGCCAGCAGCGTGATCGCTTCATCGCGCGCCTCGGCGAGTTCCGCACTCGCTTTCCCGATGCCAAAGGCTCGCTCGCCAATTCGGCCGGCCTTCTGTTGGGACCGGAGTGGCACTTTGACTACGCCCGCCCCGGCATCGCGCTCTATGGCGGCAACCCGTTTGTGAGTGGCGCCAACCCGATGCTGCCGGTCGCCTACCTGCGCGCCCGTATCATCCAGGTCCGGCGCGTTGACACCCCCGGGATGGTTGGATACGGTGCCGCCGCCCGGGTCGGGGAAGGCGCGAAATTGGCAACCGTATCAATGGGTTATGCGGACGGATTCCTGCGATCCCTGGGCCAGAAGGGGGTTGGCCTTCTTGACGGACTCAAGGTCCCCGTCGTCGGCCGCGTGTCGATGGATCTGATCACCTTCGACATTACAAATGTCTCCGAGTCCGCCGCGCGTCCTGGCAATTTCATTGAAATTCTCGGCGCCACCCAGACCGTCGATCAATTGTCGGCCCAAGCCGGGACGGCGTCCTACGAAATCCTCACCTCCCTCGGCGACCGCTTTCACCGCCGCTACCTTCCGGCCTGAGGCGCGCCGCCGTGCTCAATTTTCTCACCCTGATCGGCCGTGTCGTCCTCGGGTTCGTCGGCCATATCGGCCGTCTGGTCATTTTCGCCGGAACGGCGTTGTCGCATTGCGTCCGCCCGCCGTTCTATCCGCGCCTGATCGCGTCCCAGATGGTCGACATCGGTTACTACTCGCTGCCGGTGGTCGGCCTGACCGCGATCTTTTCGGGCATGGTGCTGGCGCTGCAGAGTTACACCGGCTTTGCCCGCTTCTCGGCCGAGAGCGCAGTGGCCAACGTCGTCGTGCTGTCGATGACCCGCGAACTCGGACCGGTGCTCGCGGGGCTGATGGTCGCGGGCCGCATCGGCGCGTCGATGGCCGCCGAGATCGGCACCATGCGCGTCACCGAGCAGATCGACGCTCTCACCACGTTGTCGACCAACCCCTTCAAATATCTCGTCGTGCCGCGGTTGATCGCCGGGCTCACCATGCTGCCGCTGTTGGTGCTCGTCGCCGATATCATCGGCGTTTTCGGCGGCTTTCTGGTCGGCGTCTACAAGATTGGCTTCAACCCGGGCAACTACATCAACTCGACGGTCGATTTTCTTGAACCGCTCGATGTGATCTCGGGCCTGGTCAAGGCGGCCGTGTTCGGATTTCTGATCGCGTTGATGGGGTGCTACAACGGCTACTACTCGAAGGGCGGCGCGCAAGGCGTCGGCGCCGCCACCACCAATGCCGTGGTCTCGGCCTCGATCCTGATCCTGACCTTCAACTACATCATCACCGAACTGTTCTTCGCCACATGAGCGCCGTGCCGAAGATCCGCCTCCGCGACGTTCACAAGGCCTTCGGCGAGAAGCGGGTATTGAACGGCGTCACGCTCGATATTCCGGCCGGGCAGTCGGTCGTGGTGATCGGCGGGTCGGGCACCGGCAAGAGCGTGTTGATCAAAAGCATCCTCGGCATCCTGCTGGCGGATTCCGGCGCCATCGAGATCGACGGCCAGAACGTCACCGACATCCCCGCGGCGCAGCGCGGCGCCGTGAACAAGAAGTTCGGGATGCTGTTTCAGGGCGCCGCTTTGTTCGACAGCTTGCCGGTTTGGGAAAACGTCGCCTTCGGCCTGATCCAGGGCGAGCATATGGACCGCACTGAAGCCAGGGAGCGCGCCATCAAGACGCTCGGCCGCGTCGGCCTCGCGCCCGAGGTCGGCGAGCTGTCGCCGGCAGAATTGTCGGGCGGCATGCAGAAACGCGTTGGTCTCGCGCGCGCCATTGCCGGCGACCCCGAGATCGTGTTCTTCGACGAACCCACCACCGGCCTCGACCCCATCATGGCGGACGTGATCAACGATCTGATCGTCGCCTGCGTCAAGGACAAGGGCATCACCACCGTCAGCATCACCCACGACATGCAGTCGGCGCGCAAGATCGGCGATCGCATCGCCATGTTGTACGAGGGCAAACTGATCTGGATCGGCGACGCCAAGGATGTCGACAAGGCCGCCAACCCCTATGTCGATCAATTCGTGCACGGCCGCGCCGAAGGGCCGATCAAGATGCAGGTGAGGAAGTAGACCGTCACGATGGCGCGGGCCAAATCCCAGTTTGTCTGCCAGAGCTGCGGCGCCACCTCGCCCAAGTGGCAAGGCAAGTGCGAAGCCTGCGGCGAATGGAACACGCTGGTCGAGGAATCGGCCAAGCTCGACCTGCCCAAGGGCGCCACCGGCGGCAAAGGCGGCCGAAAAATCGAGTTCGTTGGCCTCAAGGGCGGTGAGGCGCCGCCGCCGCGACGTACCACCGGCATCGGCGAGCTCGATCGCGTCACGGGTGGTGGCCTCGTCGCCGGCTCGGCGATTCTCGTGGGCGGCGATCCCGGGATCGGAAAATCGACCCTGCTGCTGCAAGCGGTCGCGAGCCTCGCCAAGAACGCCGGGTGCGTTTACGTCACCGGTGAAGAAGCCGTCGACCAGGTCCGGCTTCGCGCCGGCCGCCTCGGCTTGTCGAGCGCCTCCGTCAGGCTTGCGGCCGCCACCAACGTTCGCGACCTTGTCGCAAGCCTTGATGGCGGTTCTCCGCCCGACGTGGTGGTGATCGATTCGATCCAGACCATGTACGCCGACACGGTCGATTCCGCGCCCGGCACCGTCACCCAGGTCCGCACCTGCGCTCACGAACTGATACAGGTGGCCAAGCGGCGCGGCTTCGCCTTGTTCCTGGTCGGCCATGTCACGAAGGAGGGCACGCTGGCGGGCCCTCGCGTACTCGAACACATGGTCGACACGGTGCTCTATTTCGAGGGCGACCGCGGCCATCAGTTTCGCATCCTGCGCGCGGTGAAGAATCGTTTCGGTCCAACCGACGAAATCGGCGTGTTCGAGATGACCGACCTCGGCCTGCAGGAGGTCGCCAATCCGTCCGCGCTGTTCTTGGCCGAGCGCCGCGGTAACGTCTCCGGAAGCTGCGTTTTTGCAGGGCTTGAAGGCACCCGCCCCGTTCTGGTCGAGATTCAGGCCCTGGTGGCGCCCTCCAGTTTCGGCACGCCCCGCCGCGCCGTGGTTGGCTGGGACATGGCCCGACTCAACATGGTCATTGCCGTGCTCGAGGCACGCTCCGGGGTTGCACTAGGGGCCAATGACGTTTACTTGAACGTCGCCGGCGGGCTCCGGGTTCAAGAGCCCGCCGCCGACCTGGCGGTGGCGGCGGCGCTGCTGTCCGCCCTGTCGGGTGACCCGGTCCCGGCCGATACGGTCGTCTTCGGCGAGGTCGGGCTCTCGGGCGAAGTGCGGCCGGTTGCGCAGCGCGAGGTTCGATTGAAAGAGGCGGGCAAACTCGGATTCAAGGCGGCCTGGGCGCCGCGTCCGCGCGCCCGCGGCGGCAAGCCGGCTGCGAAGCCCGACATCGCTGTCGCCGATATTGGCCACGTTCAAGACATCGTCGGACGCTTCGGGCTCGAGTCCCTGCGTCGTACGTCGGAGGGGCATTAGCCCATGAGCGATCTGCCGATCAATGGGCTCGATCTCGCCGTCGTCGCCATCCTTCTCGTCTCGGCATTGATCGCGTTCATGCGCGGTTTCGTCCACGAGGTGCTTTCAATCGGGTCATGGGTTGGCGCCGTGTTCGGCGCGCTTTATGGCCTTCCCTTGGCGCAGCCAGTCGCGCGGAAATACATCGCCATCGAGTGGGCGGCGGACGCGGCCGCTCTCGTCGCCCTGTTCCTCATCCTGATGCTGGTCTTGTCGCTGTTGACCAACGCGCTCTCGAAGTCGGTCAAGACATCCGGCCTGAGCGGCCTCGATCGCTCGCTCGGCGTCGTGTTCGGGCTCGCGCGTGGCGCCGTCATCATTGCCGTGGCGCTGATGGTCTCGGATTGGCTGATGAAGCGCGAGGATCGTCCCTCCTGGATGACATCGGCAAAGACGCTGCCCATGGCGCAGACGGCCT
>VGEM01000146.1 GCA_016869315.1 Alphaproteobacteria bacterium
GCGAGGCCGACATCCTCGACTGCAAACCGCGTCAACCGCCTCAGGATGAACGCCGGGTCCTCGCCGGCATCGAGCATGCGCGACACCCAATACAGCGCGGCGTCGGGATCGGAACCGCGAAGCGACTTATGCGCGGCGCTGATGAGATTGTAGTGTTCTTCACGGTCCTTGTCGTACACCGGCGCGCGACGCTGAACGACGCTCGGAAGATCACCGATATCAAGCGGCCTGGCCGGAGGCGGAGACAGTGTGAACAAGTCTTCCGCCAAGGTCAGAACATGGCGGCCATCGCCATCCGACATGGCACGGAGCGCGGCGCGGGCGCCATCGGTCACTGGCAGCTTTCGACCAAAGTGAATCTCGGCCCGCATGAGGAGCTGTTCGAGCGCCAAGTCGTCAAGTCGTCGCAGGACAAAGACCTGACATCGCGACAACAGTGCTGCATTGAGTTCAAACGATGGATTCTCAGTTGTCGCCCCGACGAGAACAATCGTGCCGTCCTCGACCACCGGCAGGAAACCATCCTGTTGGGCACGATTGAAACGATGAATTTCGTCGACAAACAGCAGCGTCGCCTGTCCTTTTCGGCGACGATCGGCTGCCGCTTCGAAGGCTTTCCGAAGGTCGGCAACGCCGGAAAAAACCGCCGAAAGCGGCTGGAAATGGAGCTTTGCCGCCTTAGCGAGCAGGCGCGCCGTGGTCGTTTTGCCGCACCCAGGCGGCCCCCACAGAATCATCGACGCCAGCCGCCCAGCCGCGAGCATACGGCCCACTGGCGCGTCGGCGGCCAGCAGATGCTCCTGACCGACGACGTCTTGCAACTCACGCGGTCGCAACAGATCGGCAAGCGGGCGCGGCCCCCCGCGAGATGATGACAGATCGGTCTCCGTGGCGCTGAAGAGATCGGCCACCGGCTTATCCGCCGACCGTGGTCCGCAGAATCTGGCCACCTCGATTGAGACTCAACGTCCATTGATTGGCGGGCGCCGCGACTGCTGTTTTCAGGTCTTCGACCGTGGCAATCGATGAGCCATTGAGATCGACCACACAGTCCCCGCGCTGAACGCCTATCCGGCCAGCAATACTGCCTTGGGCAACGTCCAAAATCATGACGCACCCCTCGATGTATTCGACGCGAAGTTCCTCAGCCAGTGCCGGATTGAAATTGGCCACTATCGCGCCCGAGAACGGCTGGCGGCCTTCCAGGCGTGTCGTATCGCGTGCTGGACTGTCGGGCGCGGACGCCAGCGTCACCCGCACCTTGCTTTCGCGGCCACCACGGTTGACCGTGATTTCGGCGGTGCCGCGAACCGGTAGCGTTGCCAGCATGAACTTCAGCTCGTTGTCGTCGATGACCGGCTTGCCGTTAATTGACAGAATCACGTCGCCACGCGCCAGACCGCCGCTTGCCGCCGGGCTGCCCTTGACGACACGTTGGATCGCCACGCCGCCCGGACGGTCAAGGCCGAGAGATTTGGCGAGATCGGAGGTTACGGTCTGACCGCTGGCGCCGAGCCACGGCCGGACCGCGCGCCCTTCGGCCAAGATTCCGGCAATCACGGTGCGGACGAGATTTGTAGGCACGGCAAAGCCGATGCCAATGCTGCCGCCGGACTGGGAAAAGATCGCGGTATTGATGCCGACCAGCCGGCCATCCGAGGTGATGAGCGCGCCGCCCGAGTTGCCGGGATTGATGGCCGCATCGGTCTGAATGAACGAGCCGATGTCCGACACGCCGACATTGGTGCGGGCCAGCGCCGAGACGATACCCGATGTCACCGTTTGGCCGACGCCAAACGGATTGCCAATGGCGAGCACTAGATCGCCGACTTCGATGGTGTCGGAGTCGACCGGATCGAGAAACGGCAGCGGACCGCCGACATCTTCGATCTGCAGCACGGCAATGTCCGACTGCGGATCGGTGCCAAGCAACTTGGCGGCCAATTCCCGACGATCGGACAACACGACGGTGATCTCGTCGGCGCCTTCGATGACGTGGTTATTGGTGACGACCACGCCTCCGGGTCGGACGATCACGCCAGACCCGAGTGAATTTTGAATTCGTTCGGGCTGGCCACCGAACTGTTGCGCAAAATCGCGACCGAAAAACTGCCGGAAGAAAGGATCGTCAAACAGCATTGGCATGCGACGCTGCACGGTGCGCTTCGTATAGATATTGACCACGGCCGGCGTCGCCTGCTTGACGACCGGAGCAAACGTCAACGTCACTTGCTCGCGGGTCCGCGGCACCGATTGCGCTTCGGCCGGAACGGCAGGCGCAATAACAGCGGGCGCAATCAGGCAAGCGGCAAGCGCCAAAGTTCGAATCGATTGGCTCATTCAGAAGATATAGTGCGTGATCGGGCAGCCGCCTACCCCAGGACCGGCCGCTTACAGAAATGTCAGCGGGATGCTGTCGCTGCTTGGGGCGGAAATCGAAGCGCTGCCAATACAAACGCCCCCGTCATCAAGGTGTCGAGCGGATAGGTCAGAAACGGGCCAACGACGCTTGCAGGAATGGCCGCGGCCATGAATGCCAGAGCTGACGCCGCGAGCCAGGGCCAGCCGCGCCGGATCCAAATCAAGAGGCCGGTCAAGGTAACCGACGCGAACACCAATGGGATGACAGGCGTGAAGGCCGCCTGACCCAAGCCCTCCTCGCCGGGCGCGCAGGCCTGACCAACCGGCACCTTGCCGACGTAGCGCAGCGTGTCGGCAAAGCAGGCCGTTTGGTAATCGGCGGTTACAGCGCGCGGGACCTCGACGGCGATAAACGCGACGGCAAGGATCGCAGCGACACCCAATAACCAACGCGGCTTGGCCCACGCGAAATCGGCTTGTGCAAGAAGCGCAATACAGCCGATGAATAGCAGCGGCATAGTCAAATAAAACCACGCAAATCGGACGCGGCTCATCTGTTCTAGTGTCTCTCCGGCCCCGATCCACGCCCCGGCCGCGACCGTGAAGCAATCGAACCACAACAGCAGCAGCGCGGTCGCCTGCGTCACCAAGGCGATGTTTTTGGGCTGGCGGCGGGCATGGTTTGCCGCCCACGCCAGCAACGCGACATCGATCAGCGTCAGGACGAGGAGGGCGTAGGCCACGGATTGGCTCCATAGCGGTAGGCGGCCGCAATCAGGCCGGCGTTGAACACCGGCTCCCCGACATTGCCAAGGAACTGCCCCCAGAAAAATCCAGGAATCGCGTCCGACGCCGCACAGGCAAACATGAAGACGCAGGCGAGCGTGAGCCAGGGGAACTTGTGCTTCCACCACATTCCGGCGCCGATTGCCATCAACAGCACATTGATGCCGATGGCGGCAATCGGCGGCACCGAGACACCCTTGGGCGGCGGGTTCGCCGGGTCGCAGACTTGATCGGCGGCAACGTTAATGGCGAGGCGGAATGTGTCGCCGTAACAGGCGGGGTAGAATTTGATGCCAATAATGTGGGAGGCGTCGAAAACGATCAGCCCGACGGCGACGAGGCAAAATGCGCCCATGACGATTTTGGGTCGCGCCCAGGCGAAGCCGGCGTGGCGCGCAAGAATGCCGGCGGCGATGAACAACAACGGCAGCATCGCCCAATGCCAGAAGTAGCGGATATACGACATGCCGGTGAGCAACATGCCCTCGCCGATGAAGCGCCCGGTAGCGATGGCAAAGTTGTCGAGCCACAGGAAGATGAGGGGAATGAGTATGAGCAGCGACAAGGCGTCGCGACGCTCGCGCCACAGCTTGAACGACCACCACAACGCCGCGAAAGCCGCGACGGCAACGACCGAGTATCCGA
The DNA here is from genome assembly GCA_016869315.1 of Alphaproteobacteria bacterium. Taxonomy (GTDB): domain Bacteria; phylum Pseudomonadota; class Alphaproteobacteria; order Rhodospirillales; family Rhodospirillaceae; genus VGEM01. Next base: position 3,793 of record VGEM01000146.1, read on the forward strand.
GTGCGACCATGACCTGCCCTCCCCTGACACTCTACTCTAGGGGATACCGCAGCCGTGTCGCTTTGATTCTGTGGATGGCAACCGCCGTGCGGCGGATACTTAGGCTGCCGCCGCTTCAGCCGGCGCGTCCTCGGCTTTGACCTCGGGTTTCGGGCCGGAATCGAGGCCCTTGGCCGCCGGATCGCGATCGACGAGTTCGATCAGGGCCATCGGCGCCGCGTCGCCATGGCGGAACCCGGCCTTGAGAACCCGGGTGTAGCCGCCCTTACGATCCTTATAACGAGGGGCCAGAGTTTCGATCAGCTTCTTGACGATCGCGTCGTCGCGCAACCGCGCCGACAACAATCGCCGAGCGTGCAGCGAGCCCTTTTTGGCGGTGGTGATCATCTTTTCGGCGTACGACCGAAGGTCCTTCGCCTTGGGCAGCGTCGTTTTGATCTGCTCGTGCTTGAACAAGGCGTTGGCCAGATTGGCGAACAGCGCGCGACGGTGACCCTTCGTGCGATTCAGTTTACGGCCTTTAAGACGATGTCTCATGACGCTCTCCCTTCGATCGACGTGGTTTCGACACGCGAAACCGATTGCAAGGCCCGCCGCCATGGCCGCCTGCAGGCGGCGCCAGGTACGGCAGGATGGGCCGTCATGGCCCGGACAGGTCGACCTCGCTGTCTCAGCGAGGCGCGCTGTTGTTAGAACGGCTCCTCAAGCTTCTTGGCCATTTCCTCGATGTTCTCGGGCGGCCAGCCGGTCACTTCCATGCCGAGGTGGAGGCCCATCTGGGCCAGCACTTCCTTGATCTCATTCAACGACTTGCGGCCAAAGTTCGGCGTCCGCAGCATCTCGGCCTCGGTCTTCTGAACCAGATCGCCAATGTAGATGATGTTGTCATTCTTGAGGCAGTTGGCCGAGCGGACCGAGAGCTCAAGCTCGTCAACCTTACGCAGCAGATTCTTGTTGAACGGCAGGTCGTCTTCGATGCGTTGTGTGACCGCCTGAGTCGGTTCTTCAAAGTTAATGAACAGGCGAAGCTGGTCCTGCAGAATGCGGGCGGCGAGCGCCACCGCGTCCTCGGGCTTGGTCGAACCGTTGGTCTCGACCGTCATCGACAGCTTGTCATAGTCGGTTTGTTGGCCGACGCGCGTGTTCTCGATCTTGTAGGCGACGCGGCGAACCGGCGAGAAAATCGAGTCGACCGGGATCACGCCGATCGGATCGTCCTCGCGGCGATTGGCCGAAGCCGGGACATAACCCTTGCCGGTGCCGACCTCGAGTTCGATCGACAGCGAAGCGCCATCGTCGAGGTGGCAGATGATGAGATCGGGATTCATGATCTCGATGTCGGCCGGGGTCTGGATCTGCGCGGCCGTCACTTCACCCGGACCCTTGGCCTTCAGCGTCATGCGCTTAGAGCCATCCGCATGCATCGACAGCGCGAGCTGCTTAATGTTGAGGATGAGGTCGGTCACGTCCTCACGTACGCCCGGGATCGAAGAGAACTCGTGCAACACGCCGTCGATGCGGATCGACGTCACCGCCGCGCCCTGCAACGACGACAGCAGAACGCGCCGAAGCGCATTGCCGAGCGTGACGCCGAAACCGCGTTCGAGCGGCTCCGCGATCACAGTTGCAAAACGACGCTGGTCGTCGCCCGACTCAATGTTGAGCTTCGACGGCTTGATCATGTCATGCCAGTTTTTCTGAATCACGGTGCGGTTCCACAATCAGTGTGTTTCGACCAAGCCGCGCCCACGCACGGCCCAAACCAACGCGCCGCCTTGCGAGCGACGCGCAATCTTTCTCGTCAGACGCGCCGGCGCTTCCTCGGCCGGCAGCCATTGTGCGGCACCGGAGTCACGTCCTGAATGGACGTCACCTGGAAGCCGACCGCCTGCAAGGCACGCAGCGCCGATTCACGACCGGTCCCCGGCCCCTTGACCAGGACCGACACCGTTTTGACGCCATGCTCCATGGCTTTCTTGCCGGCGTTTTCGGCGGCGACCTGGGCGGCGTACGGCGTTGACTTGCGCGAACCCTTGAAGCCCATGGTGCCGGCCGACGACCACGAGATGGCGTTGCCTTGCACGTCGGTGATCGTAATCATGGTGTTGTTGAACGTCGCGTTGACGTGCGCGATGCCCGACGAAATGTTCTTGCGCTCGCGCTTGCGCGCACGCGGCGCGGCCGCGCCGGGGGCTGGCGCCGCGGCGGGCGTTGCTGAAGCGGCGGCTGGTGCTGCCTTTGCCATGTGTCGTCCGTTCCTGCTTGATCCTTATTGATCCGTTCGTCGCCGAGGAATCCTCGCGCGCTACTTGGTAACCTTCTTCTTGCCGGCGATCGGCTTCGACGGACCTTTGCGCGTACGCGCGTTGGTGTGGGTCCGCTGACCGCGCACAGGCAGGCCCTTGCGATGCCTGAGACCGCGATAGCATCCGAGGTCCATCAGTCGCTTGATGTTCATCGCGACTTCACGGCGCAGATCGCCTTCGACCGTGTAGTCCTTGTCGATCGCGTCGCGAATGCGGCTGATCTCGTCCTCGGTCAACTGGTTGACCCGGCGCTTATCCTCGATGTTCAGTTTCGAGCAAATCTCACGGGCATTGGTCGGACCAATCCCGTAGATGTAGCGCAGCGCAATCACCACCCGCTTGCCCGTAGGTAAGTTGACTCCAGCGATACGTGCCAACGGCCGTACTCCTTCATCCGTTCGTTTGTGTGGTGAGCCCGCGGGACCCGAAAAGGCGCTTTATTATAGGTACTTAGCCCTTCGAGTCAACACGACCTCACAAGCCCAAAACCCGTTCCAAATCGGCGCTGATAACATCCATGTTGCGGTCGCCGTCGACCACCCGCAACAGGCCCTGCTTCTCGTAATGCGGCAAGAGCGGCGCCGTCTGGCCATGATAGGCCTCGAGCCGCGTCTTGACCGTCTCAGCTTTGTCGTCGGCCCGGCGGGTGAACTCAGTCCCACCGCAGACGTCACAGACGCCATCCTTTTTCGGCCGCTTGAACGTATCGTGATATCCCTCGCCGCACTTGGCGCAGGTCGAGCGTCCCGAAATGCGTTCGATCAATTTGCCGTCGGGCACGCGCACCTCGATCACCGCATCGAGTTTGAGCCCTTTCGAGGCGAGCAGCCGGTCGAGCGCCTCAGCCTGCGGAATGGTGCGGGGGAATCCGTCGAAGATGAACCCACTCTTGCAGTCAGGCTGATCGATCCGATCGGCGATCATTGCAATCACCAACTCGTCCGACACCAGCTTGCCGGCATTGACGTCGGCCTTGGCCTGCTGGCCAGCTGATGTGCCGGCTTTGATTGCGGCGCGGATCATGTCGCCGGTCGACAATTGGACAATCTGATACTTGTCCTGCAACCGCTTGGCCTGGGTTCCCTTCCCGCCGCCGGGCGGGCCCATCAGAATGAGGCGTTTGCCGGCCATCAGCCCTTGCCCCTGAGCCGCGATTTCTTGAGCAAGCCTTCGTATTGGTGCGCAAGCAGGTGGGCTTGAATCTGCTGCATCGTATTGATCGTGACGTTGACCACGATCATCAAACTGGTACCGCCAAAGTAGAACGGCACGCTGAGACGCGAGATCAGAAACTCGGGAATCAGACAGACGACAATAAGATAAATCCCGCCGAACACAGTCAAGCGCGTCAGCACGTGGTCCAAATATTCCGCGGTCGGTTTACCTGGGCGAATTCCCGGGACGAAGCCGCCGTTCTTGCGCAGATTGTCGGCGGTTTCCGCTGGATTGAAGACCACCGCCGTGTAGAAAAACGCAAAGAAGACGATCATTGCCGAGTACAAGAACAAGTAAAGCGGCTGTCCGCGACCGAGCAACGCGCTGATGGTCGCCATGATACCGCCGTCGGCAACGACTTCCGGATTCTGAAAACCGGTAATCGTCAGCGGCATCAACAGCAGTGAACTTGCGAAAATGGGCGGAATCACGCCGGCGGTGTTCAGCTTGAGCGGCATGTGGGAGCTCTCGCCGCCGAAGACCCGATTGCCAACCTGTCGCTTTGGGTATTGGACCAGGATGCGACGCTGTGCGAGTTCGACATAAATGATGAAGGTGATGACCAGCACCGCGCCAATTGCCAACATCGCAATGATGACAAACGACAGCGCGCCCGTCCGACCGAGTTCCAAGGTGTTGGCGATCGCCGACGGCAAGCCCGCAACGATCCCGGCGAAAATGAGCAGCGAGATACCTTGGCCAATGCCGCGGTCACTCATCTGCTCGCCCAGCCAGACGAGGAACATCGTGCCGCCAACCAGGGTCACCACGGTCGTGAACTTGAAGAACAGGCCTGGGTTGACGACCGCCGCGCTGCCGCTCGGCCCGGTCATCGCCTCGAGACCACTCGCAATGCCGAACGCCTGAAGCGCGGTGATGATCAAGGTCAAATACCGCGTGTACTGATTCATCCGGATGCGACCAGTCACGCCTTCTTTTTTCATGGCTTCGAGTTGCGGGCTGACCGAGCCCATCAACTGGACGATGATCGAAGCCGAAATGTACGGCATGATGTTGAGCGCAAAAATGCTCATGCGCGACAGCGCACCACCGGTAAACACGTCAACCAGGCCGATAAAGCCGCCGGCCTGTGTTTGAATAATCTCCTGCATCACAACGCCATCGATACCCGGCAGCGTGATGAAGGTCCCGATGCGATAGACGATCAGAGCGCCGAGCACGTACCAAATGCGGCGCTTCAAGTCGGTGGCCTTGGAAAAGACCCCGAGA
>VGEM01000147.1 GCA_016869315.1 Alphaproteobacteria bacterium
GGGCTCGATGGACCGCCTGCATGCCCAGGACCAACGCATCCACGACATTCTCAAACCGCACGTTACGCCGGGCGATACAGCCAATGCCGACATTCTTGCGAATCTCGACATGCGCCTCGCCAGGAGCCGCGTCGCGCTCGACAACTTAACAACTGCACGCGACGCCTATCGCGCCAAGGGCGCCGCGGGGCTCGCCAATTTCCAAGCGGCCGTGGCGCAGTTCATGGACGTCTACCATAACTTCTTGCTCAAGGGTCAGCATTCGACGCTAGAGTTCCAGAAAAAGGTTTTTGCCGACGGCGATTGGATCAAAGTGGCCGGCGTGAACGAAGGCGCCCTGGTGAACGAGGCCGGTCTCTACGCATCGGCCCGCAAATACGCGCCTTCCGGCGCCGATCCGGCAAGTTATCAGGCCGGCCCACCGGTCGTTTGAGATTGGCGTGAGATACCTTCACACCGCCTTCCGTGTTGCCGATCTGGACGCTGCGCTGGCGTTCTACACGAGCACGCTTGGCTTTAAGGTCGTCAAGCGCTTCGAAGGAATCAAGCGCAACTGCAGCATCGCGTTCCTGGCGGCGCCCGGCGACGAGAGGGCACAGATCGAGATCGTCTATTATCACGACCCTGAGGAACGCGCCGCGCGCGTTGGCTTCAGCCACGTTGCCTATGAAGTCGATGATATCTACGCGGCCTGCCGCGACTTCATGTCTAAAGGAGCCATCATCGCCATGCCCCCGCGCGATGGCGCCATGGCCTTCGTCAAGTCAAGCGATGGAATGTCATTCGAACTCTTCAATAAGGGCGGGCCGAAGCCGACCCAGGAACCTTGGGCCTCGATGCCCGATCAGGCCGACTGGTAAAGCGCAGCTCAGTCCTTGTAACTCTGTGTCGCGCGATCGAGCCGGCGGACCATCGCCGCCCACGTCAGATTGGAATTTTTGGTCGTGCGGTCCGGCCGGGTTTGCCCGGCGACTTTGCCGATGACGGCCGGCTGTATGGGATAAAGCGGACGGGCCCCGGCCAACGCTTGAACTTGAATCTCGCACGCTCGGCTCAAGGCATACATCCGGGTAAAGGCGGCACCGATGGTATCGCCGACCGTGAGGAGGCCGTGGTTGCGCAAGACCAAGTTATTCTTCGTGCCGAGGTGCGCGACCAAACGAACCTTTTCTTCGCCGTCGAGCGCGATGCCTTCGTAGTCGTGATAGGCAAGATCATGCGTGATGGTTAGCGCCTGCTGGCTGATCGGCATGAGCCCTTCTTTCAAGATCGAAACGGCCACACCGGCAATCGTATGGGTATGGAGTACACAGTGTGCGTCCTCGCGTGCTTCGTGCACTGCGCCGTGGATGACCCAGCCCGCGGGATTGATGCCGAGGCCGGTCGGATCGAGGATGATGTTCCCCTCGACATCGACCTTGACCAGACTCGACGCCGTCACTTCGTCGAACAGATATCCGAGCGGGTTGAGCAGATAATGGCGCTCCGGCCCCGGAATGCGCACCGAGAAATGCGTGAAGATCTGATCTTCCCAGCCGTGCAACAGCGCGAGCCGGTAGCACGCGGCGAGCTCGACCCTCAGGCGCCATTCCTCCGCCGACACTTGGTCGCGAATCGAGGGCTTACGGGCAAGGCTGCTGACGGCGGGGGTCATGAGGGTCCTCCAGAGTCGACTGGGCATGTCTTGGCAGCTTACCGCAAAAAAATCCCGATCGGCGATGAGTCTTTGGCGGGATGTTCAGGATTGACGGCGATCAACAACGCCAAACCACGCGGCATGCGGGATATCACGTTGAAGGCTTGCACGTGCCTCCGGCAGGCCCATATCTAGCCCGACCGACAGGACCAATCACCGTGACGAATCAGACGAGCAGTGCAGCCCGGCCCCGGTCGCGGCAGCGTCTGCCGGCGGCTGCGATCCGCGTGACGACGGCGCAGCCGATCAGTCATCGCGCAGCCGCTCGATTGGACGACGTCCTTTCCACGATCTTGGCGGCGACTCGCGCCCACTGGGTAGGAAATGTGGCCGCCGTCAGGGCGGACGGCAGCGCCGAAGCATTGCATCAGTTTCGGGTCGGATTGCGCCGATTCAGATCGGCGCTAAAACTTTTCAAGACTGCGATTCCGAAAGCAATGCGTTGGCGGCTCGATCGCGATGCGCGCTGGCTCCTCACGCAGACCAGCCTGGTGCGAGACCTTGATGTGTTCCTGATGCAGATGCTGCCTGCAGCCGACATCGATCGCGGAGAATTCGACCGCTTGCAATCCGCGGCATTGCGCGTCCGGCGTCCTGCCGCTCAGCGCGCGCGCCGCGCGGCCCGGTCGCCCCGTTACCGGACTTTCATGCGGCGTCTTGACGGTTGGCTACATAGACTCACGGGCCACATTGGCGACCGTCGACAAGACAAACCCGCGGACATCGTGCGCTCGGCGATTGACCGGCGCCTGAGGAAAATTCGAAAGCGCGGGTCGCGCTTCGGCCACTTGACGCCATCGGCTCGGCACCGTTTGAGGATCGCAATCAAGAAATGCCGGTACAGCATCGAGTTCGTTGCCTCACTGCTGCCGAAACACATGACAACCCGGCTCGGGCCGATCATGAAGTCGCTCCAGCACAGCCTCGGCACATCGAACGATCTCTTCACGGCGAAAGCGTTGATCGCGCAACTCGACCGGTCGTCGCATTCGACGTAGCGCGGAGCCATCGGTCACGCCAGCCGGACACTGATCGACCGACTCGATCGCCTCGATCGACGTGCGGCTTCGAGCGCACGCCGGCACTGGACCGCATTTCTCAGAATTCAGCCCAGGGCCGGTAAGCGCTGAATCGTCAGAACGCGAATCTAGCTGTTGCCGTCAGGGCATGGACTCTGAGTGGCCGGTCGAACGTGTAGGAAATGAACGAACTGCGCCCGGTCATTTTCGGCTTCGCTGTACGCGTGTAGGCATAGGCAAGATCGGTCTGGAACGATCCGACATCAATTGAGATACCAGCGGTGCCGCGGATTGCGAAACCGCTGTCGGCGTCATCGAGCACCGTGAACGGCGTCCCCGCTCCGGCCCCGGTTCGAGCGGTTCCCAACACGTCAAGACTCTCTCGACCAACGCCAATTCCGGCGCCAAGGAACGGCACGATCGGACCGCTCGTCGGGATATCCACGAAGCCCATTGCCAGGGCTGTCGTTCCCTTGATGTCGGCTGTGACGGCTGCATCGAGGCAGGGATTGTTGGGTGTGATGCCACAGGCTGCGATCGTCACAATGTTCTGCTGTTGACGGCCTTTGGCGTCGCCGTCGAGATAACCCAGATTGAGTTCGGCTCGGAGCAAAGGCGAGAAGCGGTATCCAAGCGCGCCAGACACTTGCCACGCCGAGCCGGCGTCGAGCAGCAGATCGGCGGTCGACGGATCGCGAAAATTCAGATCCTGAACCTTGGCCGGACCGAGGCTGAGCGAGCCATAGACCTGGGCGACGGCCGCGACGGGCGCAACAGACCCGCAAGCGGCGGCCAGACAAATCAAAATTCGAGAGTTCATCGACGGATCCTCTTCTTAACTCAGACGGGGCGCGCTGATACCGAAATCGATCCGCGCCAGGTATCCAAATTTGCGCATAGGTCCTCTGCGCCCGGCATCACCGCACCGCCGGAATTCCGCCCCATTCTTCGGCAAACGTTTACAAACACTTTCCGGTTCGCCCGGAATCGATCAGCCGTCGGCAAGTCCGTCCAAGATCGGACACTCGGGCCGGGCGTCGCTGGCGCAACACGAAACAAGATGAGCGAGTGTCGCGCGCATCCGGGTGAGATCGGCAATTTTTCCGTCAATTCCAGCGATGTGGCGGTTGACCAGCACTTTCACGTCGGCGGCATGACGGCTCTTGTCTTCATAAAGCGACAGCAGCGCGGCGCATTCTTCGACCGAAAAACCAAGCTCCCGGGCGTGGCGGACGAATTTGAGTTTGTGCACATCGGCCGCGCTGTAGGCACGATAACCGTTGAGGCCCCTTTCCGCTGGACGGATGAGGCCAGACTCTTCGTAGTAACGGATCGTCTTGGGGGGTAGCCCGGATTACTTCGCCGCATCGCCGATATTCATCGGTCGCCTCACAGCGCAAACGGCAACGGCCGGTCCAACGCCGACCATCGCGCCGACAGCAACTGGGGGAATTCGTTCTCTGCCTTGGCGCGGTAATCCGACGGCAGTTCCGCCGCAGAACCGAGCTTGCGCCCGGTCCACACGCCAATCATATGACCCGGGCGGTCCCCCATCTCCATCCAACGCGGGAACGGCGCGACGTAGAATCCCGAGGTATGGATCGGCAGCGATGTCACCGACGCGTCATGGAAGGCGGCAAGGTCGACCCAGGCCGTCGAACTCTCGACGAATATGGTCGGCCAGTTCGCGGGCGCGGCTCGTATGTGTTCGCGCCGGATTAAATCACCCTCGATCCGGTACATGGCATAGCCTTTGAACGGTCGGGCATCTTTGCTGTCGAGGGTTCGATATCCTTTGGGCGAATCGACGACACCCGGATCTTCGGTCAGGACCGTCGGCGGGACGTTGACCGTCGCTCCCGTGACCGGATTGGCGGCCGTGCCCGTAAACGCTCCGGTTTTGAGATCGCGGGGAAACGAAAGATTGTGCGCATGGATGCGATAGATGAGCGGAGCAAGCCGGCGATAGTACGAGTATTCCATGCCTTCAAACCGGACGATGGGCGCCGGCCGCTCGCCTTCGGTCACGACATAGACCATGAAATGATACCAGGTGACGGTTTCGCCCTGCTCAACCAGGTCGCGCTCAAATCTGAAGTGTGCGCGGAACGCATCGTCCTCAGACGCAAAAAACATGAACTCGGACCTGATCGGCCCCGCAGTCGCGGCGATCGCGGGGGGCATCACGGCGATTCCCGCCAGGGAAGCGCCGACGACCTCGCGGCGAGACAGATCTTGTCCGGGATTGAGATGACGCTTGAGGACGTCGAGCATACTCAGCTCCGCTGTGGGTCGACCATTTCAGGAGACAATGCTTCGATGGGCAGCGCGGTCGTGTATTTGAGTTCTTCCATGACGAACGCCGACGAGACGTCATTGAGGGCAATGCGCTTGATCAACCGCTTGTAGAAGGCGTCGTATGCCTCCATGTCCTTGACCACCACCCGGAGCAAGTAGTCGATATCACCCGCCATGCGCCAGATCGCCGTGATTTCGGGCATGTCTTTGATCGCTCGACCGAACTTATTGAGCCATGCATCGTCATGCTGATTGGTCCGGAGAATGACAAAAACCGTCAGGCCTAGATTGACCTTCTTACCATCGATCAGCGCAACCCGGCCCTTGATCACACCGGTTTGTTCGAGGCGCTGAATGCGTTTCCAGGCGGGGGTTTGGGACAAGCCGACGCGTTGCGCAACGTCGGCGATCGAAAGCCCCGCATTGGCTTGAAGAATGGAGAGGATCTTGCGATCGATGGCATCCATCGCGATTCGGCCCACTTGAAATATTTCCCTGAGTTTATCCCGCTTTAGTGGGACAATCATCTCCTATGTCGTCATTGGCGGAGAACAGGGAGATGATTGTTTCCCTGTGTACGCCTCCGTCTGCTAAGGATATGCGACTCGAAATCCCGCCATTTGGACCTTTCACGCGATGCTCGACACCATCGTTACCTACCTTGATTCCGTCAAATCCCGCGACCCGGCGGCGCGCTCGCGCCTTGAGATCGCATTGCTGTATCCCGGTGTACGGGCGTTGGTATTTTATCGTCTCGGCAACGCGCTCTGGCGCGCCGGTTTTCATTTTCTGGCGCGACTTGCGTCCGAACTCGGCAAACTGATCAGCGGGATCGAGATCCACCCGGGCGCGACGATCGGCCGTCGCTTCTTCATCGACCATGGCATGGGCGTGGTGATTGGCGAAACCGCCGTCATTCACGACAACGTCACGCTCTACCATGGCGTCACCTTGGGCGGCATTGGAACCGGGACCTCGGCCGTTGGCCGTCGCCATCCCGAACTTGAAGATGGCGTGGTGATTGGCGCCGGCGCACAGGTCCTTGGCCCGATTACGGTCCGTCGCGGCGCACGCGTGGGCGCGAACGCCGTGGTCCTGAAGGAAGTGCCGCCGGGCGTGACTGTTGTTGGAATCCCGGCGCAGGAGGTGGAAGCCAATGAATCGGCGAGACTTGAGTCGTTTGCACCCTACGGCGCACCCACCAACGACGTACCCGATCCAACCGCCAAGGCGCTCTGCGCGCTCACGGCGGAGCTTCAGACCCTGCGGCGGCGGATCGACGGTCTCGAAGCGGTCGGCCGAACCGCTCCCGCCGAAGATGTCCGTCGTTCGATTGCCGTCAACTGCGGCCCGGAAGGCTGACTGGTCTTGAATCCCGCACTTGTCAGCGCCTTTTCCTTGGTCACGATCTGAACCTCATTCGACGCCAGACCGTGGCGGCAAGGGCGGATCATGGGTTTGCTGGTCGAGGCGGCAATTTTCTTCACGGCGGCGGTATTCGTCGTCCCAGTGTTCAAGCGCCTCGGACTTGGCTCGGTCCTCGGATATCTCGCCGCCGGAGCGGTCATTGGACCGAGTGGCTTCGCGCTGATCGAAGAGTCCGAGACAATCCACGGAATCGCCGATTTTGGCGTTGTCCTGCTGCTATTCGTCATCGGGCTCGAACTTCAGCCGCGGCGCTTGTGGGCCATGCGTGGCACGGTCTTCGGCCTCGGCGGCGCGCAAGTCATGGCAACCGGTGTCGTGATCTGCGCCATCGCCGCGGCGGCGGGACTGGAGGTCGAATTGGCGATCGTCGTCGGGCTCGCGCTTGCCCTTTCATCGACCGCCTTTGCGTTGCAGATCATGGCCGAGCGCGGCACGTTGACTTAGCGCCAAGGTCGGGCCGCCTTTTCCGTGTTGTTGTTCCAGGATATCGCGGCCATTCCAATTCTGGCGATCATTCCGCTGCTCGGGGGCGCGACGGCGGCGCCCGACGTCCCGCTGTGGTTCGCTATTCTCCGAGTGATCGGTGTCATCATCATCGTCGTGCCCGGCGGACGCTACTTGTTGCGCCCCATCCTTCGCGTCATCGCCCGCACCCGATTGCCGGAACTCTTCACGGCGTCAGCGCTCCTGATTGTGACGGCCACGGCGATCCTGATGAGCTGGGTTGGCCTCTCCATGGCGCTCGGCGCATTTGTTGCCGGCATGCTCCTGGCCGATTCCGAATTCCGGCATCAACTCGAAGCCGACATCGAGCCTTTCAAAGGATTACTGCTTGGGCTGTTCTTCATTACCGTCGGAATGCGCTTGAAGCTCGGCCTCGTTGCCGAACAACCAATGGCAATCTTCCTATTGGTGGGCGCGCTGATTGGCGCCAAAGCCATCATTGCCTATGGCCTTGGTCGCGGTTTGAAACTGTCCAACCGGGCCGCCGTCGATTTTGGCGCGACGATTTCTCAGGGCGGCGAGTTCGCGTTCGTCATTTTTGCCGGCGCCGCCGCTGTCGGAATGATGACCGGATCGCAAGAAGACTTCCTGGTGCTGGTGGTCAGCCTTTCGATGGCGCTATCGCCTTTTCTGCTCATGATTTGCGACAGGGCGTTCCTGTGGAAGGAAAAGTCCCGCGTTGCGGCCTTCGACTCGATTCCGGAACAGGATCATCCGGTCATTATCGCAGGCTTCGGTCGGGTTGGTCAGATCGTCGGCCAGATCCTTGGCGCGCGGAAGATTCCATTTACCGCTCTCGACATCAGCGCCGATCAGGTCGATTTCGTCAAGCGATTCGGCAACAAAGTGTATTACGGCGACGCGTCGCGGGTGGACCTCTTGCGGGCCGCCGGCGCCGACAAAGCGAAGATGATCGTCATCGCGATTGATGATGTCGACGCGAGCCTGAGGGCAGTGACGACCGTGCGTCAGAATTTCCGCTATCTCAAGATTTATGCACGAGCACGCAATCGCAAACATGCCTACCAGCTGATGGACCTCGGCGTCACCCACCTCGAGCGCGAGACTTTTCTGTCGTCACTCAAACTGACCCACGACATCCTGATGGAGCTGGGCTTGAGTCATAACGAGGCCGAACGCACCGTTCGCACCTTTCAGGCCGACGACGAGCATCGACTGTACGAACACTACACCAGCCACAACGACACCGAGAAACTTCAAGATCTGGCCAAGATCGCGACGAAGGAGCTGGAGGAAATGTTCGAACGGGACCTCGCCGACCGTGCCCATCACGAGAAGGACGGATGATGTCATGACCGCGGCCCTGCGCACTCTTGGCATTCTTATCGTCCTGATCGCCGGCTACATTTCGTGGGATTGGCCGTTCCTGAAGCGTTATGCGACCTTCTCGGGCGACCCGATGACCGTCCCGGTCGAATGGTTTCAGCCACAGGCGCCAGTCAAAGGCGACGCCGGCGAAGACCTGCCGGCCGCGCCCGAAGGCATGGGCACGATCGACGGCGCCGCGTTGGAAGCCGCG